>NZ_JBHSUM010000085.1:12366-17301 GCF_042660605.1 Nitratireductor sp. GCM10026969 | reverse complement strand
GGCCCGCGCGTGGTCGACCACGACGACGGGCTTTTGCGGGGCGGAAGCCTGCGGCGGGAGGGAAACATAGACGAGCGCCGCTGCCGCTGCCGACAGCGCCATGACCGCGCCGACGGCACCGCTCTGCAGTCGTCGGCGCCTGTCGGCCGCCAGCAATTGCAGACGCCTGACGGCCCGCCGCGGCAGGCTTTCCCGGATGGTGAAGGTCGGCACATAGGTGCCCAGCGGCAGGGCTATGCGCACCGGATCGTCCCGCCCATGCGTGGCATAATATTCGTCGAGGGCACGGCGCAGATGCCCGGCGGCGATGCGGACGATCGGATCGACGGAAGCGTCGAAATTGGAATCGCGCCCAAAGACGTCGACGGCGACGGTAAAGGCCTTGATGCGGGCCGCGCGGCCGGCCACCGTCTCCTCGACGACGAATTTGAGAAAGCGCTTGTTGCGTTCCGAAGCACGGAAATGCTCGCTGGCCAGCAGCTTGCCCAGCGCCTCGAGGCGATAGTCGCCGGCCCCTGAAGAAAGTGCTTTCGCCTTCCCGGAGCGATTGTTCTCGCGTTGCGGATTCTTGTCGTCGTCAGTCGTTGATGTGAGGCCGTTCATGCTTGCCAGGATGCCTTGGAGCTCTTGTTTCGTTTTCTCGCCTCCGTGCCCGCACGTGGATACGCGGCGCAAGCACGGCAGCCCTGCGGCGGCTCTACTCCCGACCCTATCGTCGCCCTTTTCTCGACAGTCCCTTACGAATGTTCAACGCGCGCAAAACAAGCCGGCGTGCATAGACAAGCCGGATCGGAATCGGCGCTCTCAGGCGCTCCAGATCCCTGCACGACCGGTCGATCTTGAGAAGCAGACATCCCAGCTCGTGTGTGCTGATCGTCTCTTCCTCGGCCAGCCAACGCGACATGCGCCCGGTATTCTCCCCGATCGGGATTCCGGGAAACGGATCATATGCCATGGCTGCCCGCCGCGGGATAAGGCGCGAAGCCGATGATTTCCGGCATGGCGGCCATGGCAGTGTCCGCAAAAGCATCGTACTGGCATGGAGATGAACCGGGCCGGTCTTATGCGCAAATAAGAGCGGCGGGCGCGAATTGCCGATTGCCGCGGCGGCCGTCGGGTGCAAGCGTGGCGATTGATGAAAAGTGTGGGGGGCCGATGACACTCACGAACCTGCTTTTCCTGCTGACTTCCACCGCGGCGTTCATTGCCGCCGCGAGCGCGGCCAAGAACTGGGCGCTCTCGGACAACAACTTGGGTTGGCTGGCGCTGACGCTCGGCCTCTACACGATCGGCAATCTCGTGATGCTGCGGCTGATCCGCGATGTGGGCATGGGCATTGCGCTCAGCCTGTCGGCCGTCGTGCAGTTGATCGCGGTGAACGCCGTGGCCCTTCTCGTCTTCGGCGAGCGTGTAACCGGCCTGCAGGGCGCCGGCCTCGTCCTCGCCATCATGGCCGTCGCGCTGATCACGCTTTCTCCCTCGACGTGAGAGGAAAAGCCACCGGGCGAAGCGATGAAGAGAAACAGAAAGGATGGTGCTGCGAGCGAGGATTGAACTCGCGACCTCTCCCTTACCAAGGGAGTGCTCTACCACTGAGCTACCGCAGCGCCGGGAGTCGGGCGGCGTTCTGCCATATCGATCCGCCGAGCGCAAGCGCTACCTCGAAAGGCGATGCGCTTTCGGCGAGCGTCTTTGCACCGGCCGCTGCTTTGCTTCTTTGCGGGTGGCAAGACCTTTGCTCGCCGGGGCCAGCCTGCCGAACAGGCCGGCACCTTCCGGATACAATGTACCAAGCGGCTCCCAAATAAGATCTCCCCCGGAACGGGGGAGATCTCTTGTCCTTCGTGCGAGGTCTCGCGAGACCTACAGCACGCCGGTGACCTGCTGCAACTCGTCGAACAGAGGGTTGGAACGTTCGCCGGGACCCGCGTCCTGCATCGCGGTGTCGTTGGCTGCCTGCGCGCCTCCGGTATGGACCCCGCCCAACGCTTCGTCCAACAGTTCCTGCAGGCTCGGCGTGTCGTCGTCGACCGACGGAGCGCTCGCGCCTTTCCTTTCGTTGAAGACGGCCCCCAGAAGGGTCGATTTGGTCGTAGCGTTCGCCATCTCGCCCGCCGGCACGGAGACCACCGTCGGGTCGGTGGAAAACGTTCCGTCGCCCGAGCCGTGGAAGATCGCCATCTTGCCGTGCATGAGGCTGACATAATCAAGGATGCCGTCGCCGTTAGCGTCGACAAGGTTCGTGGTCTGGCCTCCAAACAGATCGTGGTACCCAGCCCAGTCGCCCTTGAGAGTTGTCGTTTTTTCCTGTCCGGAGAAGGTTCCGTCACCACGACCGAGGAGAACATGAACGGTCGTCTGGAAGCCGTTGTCGCTGGCGAACAAGTAATCCGCATTCCCGTCGCCGTTGAGGTCGGCGATCTGCGTCGTCTTGTCGGTCCACTTCCCCTCCAGTCCCTTCGAAGGGCTGGTGATGCGGCTGGTGGAAAAACCACCGTTACCGTCGCCGAGGAAGACGGCGATCTCACCGCGAGCGGCATGCATGTAGTCGAGGTTGCCGTCGTTGTTCAGATCGGCGAAGCGCGTGGTCTGGTCAAAATGGTCGCCGGCAAAGTCTCCGTTCATTCTGGTCGTTTTCTGACCGGAGAACGTCCCGTCGCCATTGCCGAAATGCACGGCTATGTTGGTCTGGAAAAGATTGTCGTTGGCATACACATAGTCCAGATTGCCGTCATTGTTGATATCGACCAGTTCCGTTGTTTCATAGGCATCGTCTCCCGACTTCGTTGCACCGAAATTGGTGGTCACCGGGTTGGTGGAGAACGTGCCGTCTCCGTTGCCGAACAGGGCCGACAGCTTGCCGTTTTTCGCGGAGACGTAGTCGAGCACGCCATCGTTGTTCAGATCCACAAGGCGTGCGGCCTGACCGCCATCGTAGATGTGACTGCCGGCGAGGTCTCCGTTCACCTTGGTCGTTATCGGAGCGTCATAGGACGAGCCGTTCCAATGGTAGGAGCGTATGACCGTCGTGCGGCCGTTGTCTTCGGCGTGCACAAGGTCGGGGCCTCTATCCTTACCGCCGTTACCATTGTCGAACTCCACCGTCTTCGAACCGCCTTCGTTGCCGTTGACGTCGGTGACCGTGGCCTTCACCTGACCGCTCTTCTGTTCGGTCGGGGCTTCGATGGACCAGTTGCCGTCCTCACCCGTCGTCACCGTCTTCGTCGTTCCGTCCGGCCAGGCGACCTCCACATTCGAGTTGGCTTCTGCCGTACCCGAGGCTTCCGGCTGGCCGTCGCCGTCGCCGTCGTCGACCGTGAGCGTCGGCGCCTTCGGTGCCGTCTTGTCGGTGTAGTCCTCCTTCGCCGCCTCGCTCTCGTTGCCGTTGACGTCGGTGGCCGTGGCCGTCACCTTGCCGTTCTTCTGCACCGTCTCGCTTTCGACGGACCACTTGCCCTCGGGGCCGGCCGTCGTCGTCGTCCTCGTGCCGTCCGGCCAGGTCACCGTCACCTTCGAGCCGGTCTCGGCCTTGCCGCTGGCCTCCGGCTTCCCGTCGCCGTCGCCGTCGTCGACCGTGATCGTCGGCGCCTTCGGCGCGGTCTTGTCGGTGTAGTTTTCCGTCGCCGAGTCGCCATCGTTGCCGTTGACGTCGGTGGCCATGGCCGCGACCCGGCCACTCTTCTGGACGGCATCGCTTTCCACGGACCACTTGCCCTCGTCGGTGGTCGTCGTCTTAACCGTTCCGTCCGGCCAGGTGACCGTCACCTCGGATTTGGGCTCTGCCGTGCCCGAGGCCTCCGGCCGGCCGTCGCCGTCGCTGTCGGTGACCGTGAACTTCGGCTTTTGCGGCGGCGTATTGTCGACGTAGTTCGTCTCCCCCGGCTCCCCGTCACCGTCGGCGGCCTTCACCTCACCGTTGTGGTCCGCCTTCGGCGAATTGCTTTCATCGCGGTCTGCGTCGCTGACCGTGGCTGTCACCTTACCGTTCTTCTGGACGGTCTTGCTTTCCACGGACCACTCGCCGTGCTGGTTGGACTCCGTCTTTGATGTCGACCCGTCCGGCCAGGCCACCGTCACCGTGGCATGGCTCCTTGTCACGCCCGAGGCTTCCGGCCGGCCGTCGCCGTCGCCGTCGGTGACCGTGACACTCACCTCATCCGGGTTGGTGTAGTTTTCCGTCTTCGAACCGCCTTCGTTGCCGTTGACGTCGGTGACCGTGGCCTTCACCTGACCGCTCTTCTGTTCGGTCGGGGCTTCGATGGACCAGTTGCCGTCCTCACCCGTCGTCACCGTCTTCGTCGTTCCGTCCGGCCAGGTGACCTCCACATTCGAGTTGGCTTCTGCCGTACCCGAGACTTCCGGCTGGCCGTCGCCATCGCCGTCGTCGACCGTGAGCGTCGGCTTTTGCGGCGGCGTATTGTCGGTGTAGTCCTCCTTCGCCGCCTCGCTCTCGTTGCCGTTGACGTCGGTGGCCGTGGCCTTCACCTTGCCGTTCTTCTGCACCGTCTCGCTTTCGACGGACCACTTGCCCTCGGGGCCGGCCGCCGTCGTCGTCGACGTCGTGCCGTCCGGCCAAATCACCGTCACCTTCGAGCCGGCCTCGCCCGTGCCGCTGGCCTCCGGCTTCCCGTCGCCGTCGGAATCGGTGACCGTGAGCGTCGGCGCCTTCGGTGCCGTCTTGTCGGTGTAGTCCTCCTTCGCCGCCTCGCTCTCGTTGCCGTTGACGTCGGTGGCCGTGGCCTTCACCTTGCCGTTCTTCTGCACCGTCTCGCTTTCGACGGACCACTTGCCCTCGGGGCCGGCCGTCGTCGTCGACGTCGTGCCGTCCGGCCAAATCACCGTCACCTTCGAGCCGGTCTCGGCCTTGCCGCTGGCCTCCGGCTTCCCGTCGCCGTCGCCGTCGTCGACCGTGATCGTCGGCGCCTTCGGCGCGGT
>NZ_JBHSUM010000085.1:0-12266 GCF_042660605.1 Nitratireductor sp. GCM10026969 | reverse complement strand
TCGGCCTTGCCGCTGGCCTCCGGCTTCCCGTCGCCGTCGCCGTCGTCGACCGTGATCGTCGGCGCCTTCGGCGCGGTTGTGTCGTCGCCGTCTCCATCGCCGTCGCCATCTCCGTCGCCGTCCCCGTCGCCATCCCCGTCGCCGTCGCCATCTCCGTCACCGTCACCGCCGCCGTTTCCGTCGCCGTCACCGTCACCGCCGCCGTCACCGTCGCCATCTCCGTCGCCGTCGCCATCCCCGTCGCCGTCGCCATCTCCGTCACCGTCACCGCCGCCGTTTCCGTCGCCGCCGCCATCGTCGCCACCAAAAATTTTGCCGTTCCCGTTGCCGGCACCATGGGACCCACCGTCGGAGTTGTCGTCACTGGCCACAGCAACCCCGATACTGGCCAGCCCGGCGGCGGCAAGGGGCAGAAGACCCAGCGCACCTAATCCTCCGCCAGCGCCGGCAGCAGCGACTCCGGCGTAGGCCGGCACGAGGCAACCACTGCCGCTGCCGTCGTCCGTGAGCGTCACATGAACCTGGCTGGGCGACTCGCTGCCGGAGCTCGAACGAGCGGCACCATCACCCGCGGACGGATGTGCGGTGTTGCCATAGGAAACATCGACGTCGAGAAGCCAGAGCGCCGGGGTCCCGTCTCCCTGTTCATCGAAATAGCCCTTCAGGTAAACGCGCTCTCCGGTGTTCAGGACGATGACGAGGTCGTCGCCGTCCCGCTCGTAGCAGGCGATCTGGTTGGCCGTGAGATTCAATTCGACCCGTGAGGCATGGTCCACGTTCACCGCGGAAGCGTTGCCGCTTAAGCGCATTGTGGTGGCGTTCGTCGCGTTCGTATCGAGAATCTTCGCTTCTACGTTCATCGTGATCTTCCTTTTATTCCCGCGCCATCGGCTGGTCTTCTGCGCTGCGTCCGCTCATGCGGTCTGTCATCGTAAAACAGCGCGCTTCTGCCGCAGACGAGAGAGAGGAGCAAATGGAGTTTTACTACTATGGATAAATAAATATTTTAGTTTTTCATATTAACAGTATGAATTAGTAACTAGATACAGATCGTAATTACTTTAAAAATTCTATGCTATATCATTATTATATGTTACGAGCCATTGGACCAGCGCGTGCAGGAGTTGGCTCGTGCCCAGCGCCGCCCCTCGGCAAGCCCGGCCTGGCAGCGTACTCATATGGCCGGTCCCCACGCCGTGCTATAGGATCGCGGCATGCAGACGCCGCACGCGAAGGGGCGCGCAGGCGGTATGAAGTTTAGGGAGATGGTGCATGCCCGCGAGTAAGAAAGGCAGCGAAGGCAAGAGCGAGCGCGAGAAGCGGCTGGCGGCCGAGCTCAGGGCCAATCTGGCCAGGCGCAAGGCGCAGGCACGCTCGCGCCAGACCGGAGACGTCGACAGGCGCGACGAAGGGATACCGCCCGCCGGGCGGGAGCGGCGCGACTGAAGGAGCTGGTAGAGCGAGGCGCATCCGCTTGAACCGGCAGCAGCCTTGTTCTAGGACAATCGAACCTGCGACACCAAGGCCGGGCAGGGCCCGGGGAAAAGAGATCATGGACCGCATACGCATTCGCGGAGGCAGCGCGCTCAACGGCACGATTCCGGTCTCCGGCGCCAAGAACGCGGCGCTGCCGCTGATGATCGCCTCGCTCCTGACGGACGATACGCTGACGCTCGAAAACGTGCCGCACCTGGCCGATGTCGAGCAGCTTATCCGCATCCTCGGCAATCACGGCGTGGACTATTCGGTCAACGGCCGGCGCGAGAACCAGGACAAGGGCTATTCGCGCACGATCCACTTCACCGCGCGCTCGATCGTCGACACCACCGCACCCTACGACCTGGTTTCCAAGATGCGGGCGAGCTTCTGGGTCATCGGCCCGCTTCTTGCGCGCATGGGAGAGGCGCGGGTCTCTCTGCCCGGCGGCTGCGCCATCGGCACGCGTCCGGTCGACCTGTTCATCGACGGCCTGAGGGCGCTCGGCGCGCAGATCGACATCGAAGGCGGCTATGCGGTCGCCAGGACGAAGAACGGGCTCAAGGGCGCGCATCACCGTTTTCCGAAGGTCTCCGTCGGCGCCACGCATGTGCTCATGATGGCGGCAGCGCTCGCCGACGGCACCACGGTGCTGGAAAACGCCGCGCGCGAGCCCGAGGTGGTGAACCTGGCCGACTGCCTCAATGCCATGGGTGCGAAGATCTCCGGCGCCGGCACGCCGACCATCGCCATCGACGGCGTGTCCTCGCTCTCGGGCGCCCGGCACCGCATCATCCCCGACCGCATCGAGACGGGCACCTACGCGCTGGCCGTGGCCATGACGGGCGGCGACGTGCTTCTGGAGGGCGCGCGCGCGGACCTTCTGGAATCGGCGCTCTCCGTCATCGAGCAGACGGGAACCGAGATCACCCGCACCAACTCCGGGATCCGGGTCAGGCGCAACGGGGCCGGCATCGCGTCGGTGGATGTGGAAACGCAGCCCTTTCCCGGCTTTCCCACCGACCTGCAGGCGCAGTTCATGGCGCTGATGACCATGGCCAAGGGCCGCTCACGGATCACCGAGACCATCTTCGAGAACCGCTTCATGCACGTGCAGGAATTAGCACGCCTCGGCGCGCGCATATCGCTCGAGGGTCAGACGGCGATCGTCGAAGGCGTGGAGCGCCTCAAGGCAGCGCCGGTGATGGCCACGGACCTGCGCGCCTCCGTCTCGCTCGTCATCGCCGGGCTGGCGGCGGAGGGCGAAACGCAGGTCAATCGCGTCTACCACCTCGATCGCGGCTTCGAGCGGTTGGAGGAGAAACTCTCCGGCTGCGGCGCGGAGATCGAGCGCATTTCCGGTTGAATTCGCGGTGATGACGCGGAAAGCTTCCCACGGGCCCTCATCAGGCGGCACGAAATGCGAGTCAAGGAAATGGACCTTCTGAAGCTGGTCGCGCTCGACGAGGAAGACCTGCAGATTCTGTCTGCGCATGTCCAGGACGCCGTGATGAAGGTCGGCGACCTGACGCTGCTGAAGCGGGAGAAGCGCTTCGTCCTGCCGTTGCGGCGCTTCGCCTGGGAGAAGGAAAAGCGCGGTCTTTTCCGGAAAGGGCCGCACGAGCGGCGCCTGAGCATGCTGCATTTCGACCGGGTGCTGTCGGTCCACTCGACCGGCATCGACCGGCAGAAGCCGGAGGACGTACTGTCGCTGCTGGCCATTCATTTCGTGCCGGGCGAAGCGCCGGCGGGCACGGTGAAACTCATCTTCTCCGGTGGGGCCGTCCTCTCCCTGGATGTAGAATGCATCGAGGCGCGGCTGGCCGACACGGAAGCGGCCTGGCAGACACCGGCGCGTCCGCGCCACGGCGTTTGAGGGAAATGCGATGACCACCAGGCTTTCCACCGCGGACGCCGATTTCGAGGCCCGCTTCTCGGCCTTTCTTTCCACCAAGCGCGAGGCCTCGCAGGAAGTCGACGAGACGGTGCGCGACATCATCGCCCGCGTGCGGGTGGAGGGTGACGCGGCCGTGGCCGACTACACGCTGCGCTTCGACCGCTTCGACGTGGAAAAGGCCGGCATGCGTGTCTCGCGCCGGGAAATCGAGGCGGCCTATGGCGAAACCGACGCGGACACGGTCTCCGCGCTCAGGCTTGCCCGCGAACGCATCGAGGCGCACCACGGCCGGCAGATGCCCGCCGATTTGCGCTACACGGACCCGCTGGGGGTCGAACTCGGCTGGCGCTGGACACCGGTTGCGGCAGTCGGGCTCTACGTCCCGGGCGGGCTGGCGAGCTATCCAAGCTCGGTTTTGATGAACGCCGTTCCCGCGCGAGTGGCCGGCGTGGAGCAGATCGCCATGGTGGTGCCGGCGCCCGACGGCACGCTGAACCCGCTCGTGCTGGTGGCCGCCGACATCGCCGGCGTCGGCGAAATCTTCCGCATCGGCGGTGCGCAGGCGATCGCCGCGCTCGCCTACGGTACAGAAACGGTGCCGGCGGTGGACAAGATCGTCGGTCCCGGCAACGCCTATGTGGCGGCGGCCAAGCGCCAGGTCTTCGGCCAGGTCGGCATCGACATGATCGCCGGACCGTCGGAAGTTCTGGTGGTGGCCGACAGCGGCAACGACCCCGACTGGATCGCCGCCGACCTCCTGGCCCAGGCCGAGCACGACACGGCGGCGCAGTCGATCCTGCTGACCGATGCCCCGGCCTTCGCCGATGCGGTGGAGGCGGCGGTCGAGCGGCAGTTGAAGACGTTGTCGCGCGGCGAGATCGCCTCGGCCAGCTGGCGCGACTTCGGCGCGACGATCCTGGTCGAGAGCCTGGAGGAAGCGCCGAGGCTCATCGACCGCATCGCGCCGGAGCATCTGGAGCTTGCGACGGCGGAGGCCGAAAGCCTTCTTGCCCGCATCCGCAACGCCGGCGCCGTCTTCCTCGGCGCACACACGCCGGAGGTGATCGGCGACTATGTCGGCGGCTCGAACCACGTGCTGCCGACGGCGCGCTCGGCGCGCTTCTCCTCCGGGCTTTCGGTGACGGACTTCCTCAAGCGCATGTCCATTCTGCGGCTGGATACGGAGCAGCTGCGGGAACTGGGACCGGCAGCAGTTAGGCTTGCCGAGGCGGAGGGCCTGGAGGCGCACGGCCGGTCTGTTTCGATACGGTTGAACATGTAGGGGCGGCATGGCCGATCGAACCTCCGGCAAGGGTTGCCTGGTCGATGTCGAGCTCGACGAGACCGTCGGCCGCGCCACGCCGGACATCGAACACGAGCGCGCCGTCGCCATTTTCGACCTGGTGGAGGAAAACAGCTTCCAGCCGGTGGGCGACGAGGCGGGCGGGCCGTACCGGCTGAAGATATCGCTCGTCGATTCCCGCCTCGTGCTCAACGTGACACGCGAGAGCGGCGAAGCCGTTGTCACGCACATCCTGTCGCTCACGCCCTTCCGGCGCATCGTCAAGGACTATTTCCTGATCTGCGAGAGCTATTACGAGGCGATCCGCTCTGCCTCGCCGAGCCAGATCGAGGCGATCGACATGGGCCGGCGCGGCCTCCACAACGAAGGATCGCAGACGCTGATGGACCGAATGGCGGGCAAGATCGAGGTCGATTTCGACACCGCGCGGCGCCTGTTCACTCTCGTGTGCGTGCTGCATTGGCGGGGGTGACGGCGATGTCCGACCGCACCTTTTGGCGGGACCCGTGAGCACGGAGCCGCACAAACTGAACGGCGAGCGTACCGGGCCCGGCTCGGTGCTGTTTCTGTGCGGCCGCAACGCCATCCGCTCGCCCATGGCCGAACTGCTGGCCCGCCAAGTTCTTCCCGGATCGGTTTTCGTCGCCTCGGCCGGCGTGCGCGCCGGGGTGCGTGATCCCTTCGTCGACGCGGTGCTGGCCGAAAGCGGGCTGTCGCTCGGCGAGCGGCAGCCGCGCACGCTGGAAGACCTGGAGGACACCTATTTCGATCTGATCGTCACCCTGGCGCCGGAGGCACACCACCGGGCACTGGAACTGACGCGCACCATGGCGGTTGACGTGGAGTATTGGCCGACGCTCGATCCTTCCGTGGTGGAGGGGACGCGCGAACAGATCCTGTCGGCCTACCGCGACGTCCGCGACGGATTGGCCCGGCAGATCGCCGGTCGTTTCGGCGCGCAGAGGGCGGCGCAGAACGTGCCTTGAACAAGCTTGCATACCAGCGGGCGAATGGGATAGGTTCCGCGCCAATCCCAACCAGTCGTGGGTCTCCTTGCGCGTTCACGAGAAGATCCGGGCGCGGTTGGCCGTAGCTGTCATGAAGAAGGTATCGGATGCCGAAGGAAGAGGTTCTGGAATTTCCAGGCGTGGTCACGGAGTTGCTGCCCAACGCCATGTTTCGCGTCAAGCTGGAAAACGAGCACGAAATCATCGCACACACGGCGGGCCGGATGCGCAAGAACCGCATCCGCGTGCTGACCGGTGACAAGGTGCTGGTGGAGATGACGCCCTACGACCTGACGAAGGGTCGTATCACCTACCGTTTCAAATAGCCGGCTGAAGCCGCCGCCGCGACGGGAAGGGCGATGAGCGCACTCAAGAAACTCGTTCTTGCCTCCGGCTCTCCACGGCGTGTGGCGCTTCTGCAGCAGGCAGGCATCGAGCCCGACCGGCTTATCCCCGCCGAGATCGACGAGACACCGCAGAAGGCCGAGCACCCGCGCTCGCTCGCCAAGCGGCTTTCACGGGCCAAGGCGGAGAAGGCGCTCGAGCGGCTGAAGAAGGACGGCCAGGCGGAGGAGTCGTTCGTGCTGGCCGCCGACACGGTGGTCGCCGTGGGCCGGCGTATCCTGCCGAAGGCGGAATATGCGGACGAGGCATCGAACTGCCTGCGCCTCTTGTCGGGCCGTGCGCACCGGGTCTATACCGGCATCTGCCTTTTCACCCCGGCGGGCAAGCTGCGCCATCGGCTTGTGGAGACGCGCGTGCGGTTCAAACGCCTTTCGCGCGAGGAGCTGGAAAGCTATCTCGCCTCGGGCGAATGGCGCGGCAAGGCGGGCGGCTATGCCATCCAGGGCCTGGCCGGCACCTTCGTCGTCAAGCTTGTCGGCTCCTATTCCAACGTGGTGGGGCTGCCGCTTTACGAGACCGTCAGCCTCTTGACCGCCGACGGCTACAAGGTGCATTTCAACTGGCTCGCAGGAAACAGCGTCTGAGCGATGCCGAGCGACACTCCCGAAAAGGTCACGCCACTCAGGCCCAGAAGGCCATGCCCGGAGTGCGGCAAGCCGTCCGCGCGCGAGTTCTATCCGTTCTGCTCCAAGCGTTGCAAGGATATCGACCTCAATCGGTGGCTTTCGGGCACCTATGTCATCCCGGGCCGACCGGATGATGAAGAAGACGAGCCGCCAGTGCAATAATCAGGCGACTTGTATTTGGTCTGTATTTTTTCATAAACTTCAGATTCGTATCTATAACTATCATATTTTTATGAAACGAATGCCCTCTCCTTGTGGAATATTGGCGATCAGCCTTGCCTTCGCCGCATTCAGCCCCCACCCGAACCCGGTTCAATTTGCAGAGAGGGATTTCAAATGCGTTCCAAGCTGATTGCCGCCGCGTCGGTTCTCGCCCTGCTTGCCGTGGCAGGTTGCGGTTCCGAGGATGAAAGCGCATCCGAGGCCACGGAGAACCAACAGGAGCAGACCGCGCCTGGGGCCGCTGATGAAGGCGCGGAAGAGGTGGAAGCCGAGGCGCTGAACGAGAGCGCCGAAACCGACGAGCCGGCCGCCGAAAGCGCCGGAGAATCCGACACGGCCGGCGCTGCAGACGAGGACACGACAGAGGCGGAATCGGGCTCGGCTACCGACGAGGTCACGGATACGGCAACTGAGGCGCAGGAGGAGACCGGCACGTCGGAGGATGCGGCCGGTTCCCTTCTGGACAACGCCAAGCAGGAGGCCGGCGATACGCTGGACTCGGTCAAGGATGCGATCCACGACGCGACCGGCGGCGCCACCGATACCGAGGGGAACTCGGTGAATTCGGCGATCGATTCGGCAAAGGACGCAGTCGGCGAACAGCTCGATTCGCTCGGGGACAAGCTCCAGGAGGTCACCGGCGGCGACACCGAGCCGGCTGCGGCGGACGCAGAGGCCAATGCCGATGCGGATTCCACGGCAGGTGCCGACACGGCGGAGGGCTCCGCGGCCGATGCCGATGCGGTCGAGGAAGACACGGCCCAGTGATGCTGATCGGCGATGGAGCGGGCCTATAATTCAGGCCCGCTCAAGCCACCTTCGGCAGCAGCCTCTTCAGGTCGAAATCGGGATCGCGCACCTGTTCCCTGGCAACCGGCACACCTGCCGCGATCAACCGGCGTGCCAGCATGTGCTCACCGGGATTGTTGACCGTTTCGACGGCGCGAAGCGCCTCGCCCTTGTAGCGGTAGATGGAAAATCTGCCGCTCGCCGGATCGCCGCGCGGAATGTCCTCGTCGGCGTCCGTCGCGAGACCGGCGATCTGCAGGCGCGCCGTGCCTTGCGTCGACCAGAACCAGGGAACGCTGTCATAAGGGTGCGGCGCACCGGTTAGCCGCGCCGCCACGCACTTTGCCTGGTCGAGCGCGTTCTGGACCGATTCCAGCCGGACGCGCCCCGTCGCGAACCGGCTGGGATGCGCCGCGCAGTCGCCGATGGCGGAGATAGCGGGGTCGCTGGTGAGAAGCAGCTCGTCCACCACGATACCGTCGTCCACCACCAGGCCCGCAGCGCGGGCGAGCGCGTCGTCGGGCACAACGCCGGCGGCAAGCAGCACCGCATCCGCCTCGACGACCCCGCCGTCGGACAGCCGCACCGTAGAGCCTTGCGCGCCGTGAGCGATCTCCGTCACCGGCGCCTCGAAGCGGAACGCGACGCCCGACCGTTCGTGAAAATCGCGGAAGAACCGCGACATCTGCCTGGACACGACGCGCCCCATCAGGCGCGCCGTCGCTTCCACCACGGTGACCGCCACGTCCTTCTCGCGCAGGAAGCTGGCGATCTCGAGTCCGATGAAACCGCCACCGATGATGCAGACATGGCCGAATCGGGGCAAGCGGTCGAGCAGCCGCCGGGCGTGGTCGAGCCCGCGCAGTTCCAGCACGTCCGGATGATCGAGGCCCGGAACGGGCAAGCGGCGGTTGGTGGCCCCGGTCGCCAGAACCAGATGATCGTAGGAAAGCGCCTCGCCGCCCTGCAGGATCAGCCGGTGCTCTTCGCGGTCGATGCGCTCTGCGCGCGCGCCGAGCCGCAGGTCGATCCGCTTCTCCGTGAAGAAGGACGGCGCCCGCAGGAACACGCCGGTCGAGGTGCTGCCGCCGCTCTTCAGAAAATCCTTGGACAGAGGCGGACGCTGGTAAGGTTCGTGCTCCTCCTCGCCGACGATGGTCACCTGTCCCTCGAAGCCGCGCTGTCTGAGCGCCGTCGCGGTTTCAAGACCGGCCTGCCCCGCGCCGACGATCACAATCCGCTTCTCAGTCATCCTGTCCTCGACAATCGCCCGAACGTGCATTACGGCACGAGCGCATGCAATGCGGCTTCAGCGCCCGCCTTCCGCGTTCCACTTCGTCCAGGAAGGACGGGAAGATCAATCCCTTTGTTCGGGAACGGCGCGCCGGCTGTGGTGATGTCGCGTTGACCAACGCAAGGGGGCGGTCCATCTTCTCCCGGCTCCGGGCGCTTAGAGAACACGGAAACAATGGCTTTGGCATGAAGGTGGACTTGATTGCGGTGCTGGTCGCGGTCTTCGAAGGTTCGCCTTCCGTGCTGACCATCCAGACGGGCAGCGCGCTGCCCTCCGGTCCCTTCGCGCTCGAACACCGCTCCTTGCAGGCGGGGCTGCGCGACTGGGTGGAGAAGCAGACCGGGCACCCGGTCGGCTATATCGAACAGCTCTACACCTTCGCCGACCGCGACCGCTTCGACGAGGAAAGCGACGAGCGGGTGATCTCGATCAGCTATCTCGGGCTCACGCGCGCGGAGCAGCCGCTTTTTTCGAGCGGCTGGAGAAGCTGGTATCACTACTTTCCCTGGGAGGATCACCGCGACGGCCCGCCCGCCGTTCTCACGGACACCATCCTGCCGCGGCTTGCGGCATGGATCGCGGCCGCACCCGGCAAGGCGGACAAAGATGCGCGGCGCCAGCGCGTGGCCGTCGCCTTCGGCACGGAAGGCAGGGAATGGAACGAGGAACTGGTGCTGCAGCGCTACGAATTGCTTTTCGGAGCCGGGCTGGTGAAGGAGGCCACGCGCAAGCACCCGGCTTCTTCCGATCAGGAACTCGTTCCCGGCAGGGCCATGGATGCCGACCACCGCCGCATCCTCGCCACCGGCATTGCCCGCCTGCGCACCAAGATCAAGTACCGCCCGGTCGTCTTCGAACTGATGCCGGAGTCATTCACTCTCCTGCATCTCCAGCGGACCGTCGAGGCCCTGGCCGGCCGGCTGGTGCACAAGCAGAATTTCCGCCGCCTCATCGAGCAGCAGGAGTTGGTGGAGGAGACCGGCGAGACCGCCACCGACACCGGCGGGCGGCCGGCCAAGCTGTTCCGGTTCCGTCACGCCATCCTGGCCGAGCGTACGGCCGCAGGAACACGGTTGCCGCTTTCACGGACTTGACGACCCCTTATGCTCAATGTAAGCATATCATAGATATGCTCAAACTAAGCATAAGCGAGGATCCCATGCTCGACATGCCCAGCCGCACCGCAGCGCTCTACGACCGCGTGCGCAAGGTCGTCCCTCCCATGGAATGGGCGGCGTTCTCGGCGGATATCGACGCCATTCTCGACCTCAAGGAGAAGCGTGACGCGGTCATCCTCGCCCACAACTATCAGACGCCGGAGATCTTCCACTGCGTGGCGGACATCGTGGGCGACAGCCTGGCCCTCGCGCGCAAGGCGGTGGAAGCGGAAGCCGAGGTGATCGTTCTTGCCGGCGTGCATTTCATGGCCGAAACGGCAAAGCTCCTCAATCCGGAGAAGACGGTGCTGATCCCCGACACGGGCGCCGGCTGCTCGCTGGCCGATTCGATCACCGCCGAGGACGTGCGGCTTATGCGGGCGCGCTATCCGGGCGTGCCGGTCGTCACCTATGTGAACACCTCGGCCGCCGTGAAAGCGGAGTCCGACATCTGTTGTACGTCGGGCAATGCGCGCCAGATAGTCGAGTCGCTCGGCGTGCCGCGCGTCATCATGCTGCCGGACGAATATCTGGCGCAGAATATCGCCGCCGAGACGGACGTCGAGATCATCGCCTGGAAAGGGCATTGCGAGGTGCATGAGCGCTTCACCCCCGCAGATATCCGCGAACTGCGCGAAGCGCACCCCGGCGTAAGCGTTCTGGCCCATCCCGAATGCCCGCCGGAGGTGGTCGCCGAGGCCGATTTCGCCGGCTCCACGGCAGCCATGTCGGACTATGTGGGCCAGGCGAAGCCGCAGCGCGTGGTGCTGATGACCGAGTGCTCCATGAGCGACAACGTGGCGGTACACCATCCCGAGGTCGAATTCATCCGCCCGTGCAATTTGTGCCCGCACATGAAGCGGATCACGCTCGGCAATATCCGCACTGCGCTGGAGGAAAACCGTTACGTGGTGGAAATCGACCCGCAGGTCGCCGGCCGCGCCCGGCAAGCCGTCGAGCGCATGCTCGCCATATGACACCTGACCTCCGAGCGCTCGAAGGCCGGCCCGTCATCATCGGGGCAGGGCTGGCGGGGCTGATGACGGCGCTCGAGCTTGCGCCGGAACCCGTCGTGCTCTTGTCCAAGGCACCGCTTGGGCAGGAATCGTCGAGCATGCTCGCCCAGGGCGGCATCGCGGCAAGCCTCAGCGATGATGACAGTCCGGCGCTGCACTATGCCGACACGATGAAGGCCGGCGACGGGCTCAATGACCCCGAGGTCGTCCGCCATGTCGTCACGGCGGCGCCCGCGGCAATCGAGAGCCTGATGCACCATGGCGTGCGCTTCGACTGCGGCAGTGACGGAGCACCGCTCCTCGGCCTGGAAGCCGCCCATAGCAGGCGGCGGATTCTGCACGCCGGCGGTGACGGGTCCGGCCGGGAAATCGTGCGCGCGCTCGTGGAAGCGGTCCGGCGGACGCCATCGGTCACCGTACTGGAAGGCGTGGAGGCGCGCCGGCTCACCACAGAGGACAGCCGCGTGACGGGGCTCGTGCTCGCCCGCGGAACCGAGATCGCCTTCCTTGCCACCGGCCGGGTGGTGATCGCCACCGGCGGCATCGGCGGGCTCTTCCTTGACGCCACGACGCCGCAGGGCTCCTTCGGGCACGGGCTGGCGCTCGCCGCCCGTGCGGGCGCCGAACTCGCCGATCTCGAATTCATCCAGTTTCACCCGACCGCGCTCGATGCACCCGACCGGCCGATGCGGCTCATCAGCGAAGCCGTGCGCGGCGACGGCGCGGTACTAATCGACGAGACGGGTCGGCGCTTTCTACAGAATGTAGACGGTGCCGAACTGGCGCCGCGCGACATCGTCGCCCGCGCCGTCTGGAACCATCTCGCCGGGGGCCATCGCGTCTTTCTGGACGCACGAAGACGGCCGGGCGCGGCCTTCGCCACCCGCTTTCCCAGCATCGACGCGCTCTGCAAGGCCGCCGGATTCGATCCCGCCTTGGAGCCGATCCCCGTGCGGCCGGCGGTGCACTACCACATGGGCGGCATCGCCGTGGACCTTCACGGCCGCAGCACGCTCGAAGGGCTCTGGGCCTGCGGCGAGGCCGCCTGCACCGGCCTGCACGGTGCCAACCGGC
>NZ_JBHSUM010000084.1:0-17737 GCF_042660605.1 Nitratireductor sp. GCM10026969 | reverse complement strand
GATCTGAACCGCAACGGCTACCAGGACGCCGGCGAGCCGGGCCTGCCGGGCGTCAGGGTGACGACGGTCAAGGGCCTGCGCATCACCACCGACAAGCACGGCCGCTTCCACGTCGCCTGCGCCGACCTGCCCGACGGCCGCATCGGCTCGACCTTCATCATGAAGCTCGACCCGCGCACGCTGCCCACCGGCTACCGGCTGACGACGGAGAACCCGCGCACGGTGCGGCTGACCGCCGGCAAGGCCTCGCGGCTGAACTTCGGCGCCGCTATCGGCCGCCTCGTCCGGCTCGACCTGTCCGACGCCGCCTTCCTGCCCGGCACGGTGGAACTGAAGCCCGAATGGCACGGCCAGCTCCTCACCCTCATCGACCTCTTGCAAACCGAGCCCTCGGTGCTGCGCCTGGCCTACATCGACGCCGCCGCCGACAGCCGCCTCGCCAGGGACCGCACCCGAACCGTCCGCCGCGCCCTCACCGAACTGTGGCGAACAACCCCCGCACGATACCGCCTCGAAATCGAAACCAGAATCGAGACCGAAAAATGAAGTCGACCATCGCCATGACCAGGAATGACAGGTATTTCACGATGACCCACGCACGCAGACAACAACTTCTCTTGGCCACGAGCGCGCTTGCGGCCGTCGTGTTGATGAGCCGACCGGGTATTGCCGCCGATTGGTTCGTGGACGAACCGTCCGCCGTCGATCCTGTGCTGGCCGAGGAATGCGGTCCGGAGGAGTGTCCGCCGCTCATGCGCGGAAAAGTGCTCGACAACAGCGCCACGGGACGGCTGGCGATCGGGCCCAATCTGGAACAGGAGAGCCTCGCCGACCAGACCGCCATCCCCTTCAGGATCAGCGTCGACGGCCAGGTGGTCGACGAGTCCGGCGAGATCCAGGGCGGGGAGGTCTTCGGCGTCGAGCCCGGCGCCACTCACGTCGAGGCGCAGCGCAAGACCGATGTCGATCTCAGCGCGGTGGACATTCAGCTCAAATTCGACGGCCTCAACCAGGAGCCGCTGCTGAACGTCTCCACCGTGCCGGTGAACCGGGCCTATACGGCGGGCGAACCCATAACCTTTTTGGCCACCTCGAACTATCCGGCCTTCATTGCCCGCGCCGAGATCCGCGTCTTCCGTGCCGGCGAAAACCCTTCGCGCAAGCCGATCGACGTCATTCCCGCCTATGTGAACGGCGTGACCGACTGGGTCATGCCGGCCGCCGGCTCGGGCGAATACGCCTACGTCCTGCGCGTCTATGATGAGGAGGGCCGGTTCGACGAGACGCATCCCCTGACGCTGACGCGCACGGTGACGCCCCTGCAACACGATTCCGGCGATGCCATCGCCCCCGGCATGGCCGAGGACCGCACCGCCACCCGCAACATTCCCGTGCACGGCGGGGCGGTCACCGTCTACGGCCGCAACGTGCCCGAGGGATACGGCATCAGTGCCTTCAACGAGCCGATCCCGATCGATGCCGACGGAAGCTTCCTCACCCAGCGCATCCTGCCGCCCGGCGACCACGTCGTCGACGTCTCGGTGACCGGCCCCATGAAGGGTGGCGGGCTCTACTTCGACCGTGATGTCTACATTCCCACCAACGAATGGTTCTACGTCGCGCTCGCCGATTTCACGATCGGCAAGCGCAGCGGAGACGAGGGCATCGAGGCTGTCCGCCCGGGCGAATATGACGAGGTCTACAAGAAGGGCCGGCTCGCCTTTTATCTCAAGGGCAGGATCAAGGGGAAATATCTGCTGACCGCCGCCGCCGACACGGGCGAGAACGACGTCTCAAACCTGTTCTCGGATCTCGACGCCAAGGATCCCCGCCAGCTTCTGCGCCGCATCGATCCCGACAAGTACTATCCCGTCTATGGCGACGACTCGACCACTGTCGAGGACGCGCCCACCCAGGGCAAGTTCTACGTGCGGCTCGAGCGAGGCGAGAACCACATCATGTGGGGCAACTACAAGACCCGCATCGAGGGCACCAAGTTCCTCGCCTCCAACCGCGGCCTCTACGGCGGCAACCTCGTCTACCGCACGCAGAACACGACCACCTTCGGCGAGCCGAAGGGCGAGGTGACCGCCTATGCGGCGCTGCCCGACACGCTGCCCCAGCGCGACGAATTCCTGGGCACGGGCGGCTCGGCCTATTTCCTGAAGCGCCAGGACATCACCATCGGCTCTGAAACGATCTCGGTGGAAATCCGCGATGCCGCGACGGGCCGGCTGGTGGAGCGAAGGGTACTCGCCCACGGCGAGGACTACACGATCGACTATATGCAGGGCGTCATCATCCTGAAGCAGCCGCTCTCCTCGGGCACGCTGGGGCTTGGCCCCGTGCGCAACGGCGCCCTCGGCAACGAGAAGGTCTATATGATCGCCGAATACGAATACGAGCCTACAGCCACCGACATGGACGGCTATATCTATGGCGGCAGGGTGCAGCGCTGGCTGGGGGATCGGCTGCGGGTGGGCGTTACCGGCATGAACGAGACGACCGGAGAGGCCGATCAGGAGGCGATCGGCGCCGACATCCTCCTGCGCCGTTCCGAGACCACCTATCTGGGCGCCGAGGTGGCCCGGTCGAAAGGTCCGGGCTTCGGCACCTCCTATTCGACCGACGGCGGCCTGACGATTGCCGACGAAGCCACTGCCGGCCGCGACGAGGAGGCGCTCGCCTGGACGGTGGAGGGGCAGATGGACCTGGCGGACTTCAACCGCTACGGCATCGACGGCACCATCGGCGGCTATTTCGAGAAGCGGGAAGCCGGCTTCACCACCATCACGGAACAGACGCGCGTCGATAAGCGCATCTGGGGCGCCCATGCCGCCGTACCGCTGACCGGCGACGTCGATGTCGGCGTGGCCTATGACGAACTGTCGGACGGCGACGGCCAGCACCGGCGCGACGGCGAGATGACGCTGTCCTGGCAGTTCGACAGCTATTGGAAGGTGGCTTTCGGCGTGTCCTATCTGGACCTGTATTCGCCCAAGGCGGTGGCGTCCGGCAAGAGCGGCTATGACGGCTCGCGCATGGATGTCGGCGTGCGCGTCGATTACCGCCAGGATTCCGACTATCTCTACTACGGCTTCGCGCAGTCGACGATAGAGCGCGACGGCAATATCGAGAAGAACGACCGTGTCGGCCTGGGCGCGCAGGTGCAGTTGACGGAGAAAGTGGGCGCCGAAGGCGAGATCTCCTACGGAACCCGCGGCATCGGCGGGTTGGCGACCATCACCTATGAGCCGACCGTCGAGGACCACTACTATATCGGCTATCGGCTCGATCCGGACCGCGCCTTCAGCCTCGACCGCAGCGATGCGCTGGAGGGCATCGACCGCGGCACCGTCGTCGGCGGTGTGCGCAAGCGCCTCGGCGACTTGGCGTCCGCCTATGCCGAGAACAACTACGACCTGTTCGGCCGCCGCCGATCGCTCGCCCAGACCTATGGCGTGGTATACACCCCTGATGCCATGTGGACCGTCGACGGCGGTCTCGAGATCGGCCAGGTGATGGACGACCGTATCAAGGCAGGCACCGGAAAGCAGTACGCCGATTTCGACCGCTATGCCGGCTCGCTGGCGCTCGGCTACAATGACGAGGAGTTGGGGCTGAAGGCGCGCATCCGCGGCGAGGCGCGCTTCGAGCGCTCCGACGATGAGACGCGCAACCGCAACACCTATCTGCTGTCCACCGGCGGCAGTTGGCAGCACGACGAAAGCGGCCGGCTTCTGGCCAACGTCGACGCGGTGATCTCCGACTCCGATGGCGGCACCTTCTATGACGGCGACTATGTGGAGGCCTCGGTGGGCTATGCCTATCGGCCGGCCTACGAGGACCGGCTGAACGCGCTCCTGCGCTACACCTTCCTCTACGACCTGCCGGGTCACGACCAGATCGCCTCGGCGACCGGCACCACAGCAGGCCCGCTGCAGCGCAGCCATATCGTCTCCGCCGACGTGACCTACGACATCCTGCCGTGGCTTTCTATCGGCGGCAAATACGGCGCCCGCATCGGCCAGATCCGCTATCGCGACAACCTCGACGAGGAGCAAGAGAACTGGCAGGATTCGATCGCCCATCTCGGCGTGATCCGCACCGATCTTCACATCGTCAAGAACTGGGATGCGCTTCTGGAAGGCCGCGCCTTCTACACGCCGGAGATCAAGACAGCCGATTTCGGCTTCCTGGCCGCGCTCTACCGCCACGTCGGCAACAACTTCAAGGTCGGCGCCGGCTACAATTTCGGCCGCTTCTCCGACGACTTGCGCGACCTCACCCTCGACGACCGCGGCCCGTTCCTGAACGTTGTCGGCAAGTTCTAGTTTTCCGTCCGGAACTGCGTGCAATCAAGTGGTTAGATCAGTTCACTATTTCGGTGAAACGGGTGAACCGATCTAGAGTCGGGGCGGAGAGGGGTGCCCCTTCCTTCCCGCCGGGGAGGGAAGGGGCTTTTGTCGTTTTGCGCGCCGCCCCGCCCGGGGGAGGTGGCCCCGCAAAGAACGCGTCGAGCTTGACCTACCGCCGATTTGATCGTCAGTTCGCGGGCTTCTGGAACGGAAACCGCGCGAGGAGAGGGCGATGCGGACGGGATTGCGGATCTTGACGGCCATCACCTGTCTCCTGCCGCTTGCCGCCCTGGCGCAGGAGGGGTGGGCGCCGGTGGAAAGGATCGAAACCTATCCCGTCACCGGCAAGTCCGGCATCGCGCTCTACGAATCGATCGGCGAGAACGGCCCCAAGGTTGGTATCGGCCGCGCCATAGCCTACACCGATTACAAGCTCACCTGGCGGCGCGATTACCGGCCGCAGGCCGGCGGCTGTGTGCTTGCTGCGGCCACGCCCAACCTCCTCATCACCTACCGCCTGCCGCAACCCTCGAACGATCTGCCACCCGCAACCCGCCGGCTGTGGCAGACCTTCATCGAGGGCGTGGAGAAACACGAGCGCGTGCACGGAGACATTATTCTCGACGTGGTGAAGAAGATCGAAGCCGTTTCCGTCGGCCTCACGGTCGCCGATGACCCTGACTGCACGAAAACCCGTGCCGAACTCCAACGCCGCCTCGTGCCGCTCGCCGCCGAGCTCAAGCAGCGCAGCCGCGAATTCGACCGGGTCGAGATGAGCGAGGGCGGCAACGTGCACCGGCTGGTGCTGGGGCTGGTGAATGGAGGTTTCCCGCCAGCGGCAATGGGCGAGGCTGCTCCCGCCAAGCCGTGATTGTCGTCTTCGGCGCAAAAAAATGGCCGGCGGAGGCCGGCCAATTCGCAGGGCAGTCTATCCGATATCAGGCCGTCTTCGGGCTCGGCACCTTGTTGTTCATCAGGCCGACATGCAGCACGCCGCCGAGGATCGCACCGATCACCCAGCCATAGCCGGACAGTTGCGACAGAACGGGGGCCCAGACGGTGGCCACCGAGAAGAGAGCGGCGAGGGCGAAGGCGGCCAGGGCCTTCTGGTTCCAGCCATTGCCGTAGAAATAGGGTCCCGACGGGTCGGATGAGTACAGATCGTCCACCGATACCTTCCCACGCCGGACGATGTAATAGTCGGCGACGAGAATGCCATAAAGCGGCGCGAGGAAGGCCCCGAGCGTGTCGACGAAGCCGGTGATGCCGATGTTGGAGATCACGGGCATCCAGAGCGCTCCGATGAAGAAGGCGACGAGGGCCGTGATGACGCCGCCCATCTTGGCGGAAATCTTTTCCGGGTTGAGGTTGGCGATGTCGTAGGCCGGAGGAATGAAATTGGCGACGAGGTTGATGCCGACGGTCGCTGCGAAGAAGGTTATCGCCGCGACCAGCGTCAGCACAACATTGTCGACGCGGTCGACGATATCGGCCGGATTGACCAGCTTCTCGCCGAACAGCACCACGGTGCCGGCCGTCACGAAGAGGGCGATGAAGGAGAAGAAGGCCATGGAGACCGGCAGGCCCCAGAAGTTGCCCGCCTTCATGGCCGATTCGGTTTTGACGAAACGCGAGAAGTCGCCGAAGTTGATCACGACCGCGGCGAAATAGGCGATCATCGTTCCTACGATCGCGAAAAATGCCGCGACCGGCCCGCGCGGATCGGATGCTTCACTACCCTCGAAGATGGCGCCCAGAGCACTGAAGATGCCGTTGCCGGCCTTCCACCAGATCACGATGCAAAGCGCGATCATGACGATGTAGACCATGGGGCCGGCCCAGTTCAGGAACTTCCCCACCCAATCGATGCCGCGCATGAAAAGCACGACCTGAAACACGCAGACGATGAGGTAGGAGAGCCAGCCGACGGCGGTCATGCCGAGGAATTCAGCCCCGCCCTCTATGCCGAAAGAGGTGTTCAACAAGAGCGCCACCGCCGTCGAGGCGAAGTAGGTCTGCACGCCGTACCAGAAAATCGCGACGATGCCGCGGACCAGGGCCGGAAAGCGCGCGCCGTAGACTCCCATGCTGACCCGCGCCATGACCGGGTAGGGGATACCGTGTTTCACCGACGGCTTGCCGGTGAGGTTGACCAGGAACATCACGAAAAATCCGGCAATGACGATTGCCGCGAAGACCGCCCAACCGTTCAGCCCGTATGTGATGAAGAGCGAAGCCGCCAGCGAATAGCCGAACAGGCTCTGTATGTCGTTGTTCCACACATTGAATATCTCGAACGCGCCCCATTTGCGCTTCTCCGGCGGGAGCGGAGCCAGGTCGGCATTGTAGAGCGCGCCGTCATGGACGTGCTTGTTGGCTGAATTCGCCATCTCGTTCTCCCATTATCGAACCTCTGGAAACCGCCGACGGCCATGGAGTTGAACCGGTGACAGGCATTTCTTGTGACATTTTTTCTAAAAGGTTACACAGCATCCTACACCTGCAGAACGTGTGCAGCGCATGAAACACCTTACTGAAAAACGCGAAAATAGCGGCACTGGCGGCAACACCGGGAAGGCTTCACCGGACCTCTTGGCCCAGAGAGCCTATCAGGCGCTCCTCGACAGGCTGCGCGACGGCGAATTGTCGAGCGGCGTCTTTGTCACGGTTCCCGAGCTTGTCGAGATGCTGGGTTTCCCGCTCGCGGCAGTGCGCGAGGCGGTGAAACGGGCCGGCGCCTGCGACCTCCTGACCGTCATCCCCAAGCGCGGCGTCACGATCATGGATGCGGGACCGGAGACGACCCGTGCCTGTCTGACCCTGCGCGCATTGTTCGATGTGGAGGGCGCAAGGCGGCTGATCGGGAGCGGTGCGGCTATGCCGCTTGCGTCCTTGCGCGCCGCACATGAAGATATGCTCGAGAAAGCACAGCGGGCGATGACGCCGGACCTGCCGCGGCAGGCCATCCGGATCGACCTGTCGCTGCATGACGCCTTGTCGGCAGGTCTCGATACGTGGCTCGAAAAGCAACTTTATGAAGAAAACCGCAAACGCATCGCGATCATCCAGAACTCGAGAGCGTTCCTGCCACCCCGCATCGTTTCGGCGATGGAAGAACATCTGGCGATCATAGCGGCGCTGGAGGCCCACGACCCGGACGCCGCGGCGGAAAGCATCCGCCTTCACCTGAAAAACACGCTTCACTGGTGGGGCGTGCCTGATTGAGGGGGGCGGCGATATTCCTATCCGGATGCTCGCGAATGCGCCGGATTGGCAGCATGCACGTCATCCGCGCTCCCGACACCGTGGCTATTGGGATGCCTCCAGCTCCCGCTCATAGGCCATCGTCGTCTCCTCGTCGAAGCCCATGAAGACAACCTTCTCCGGCAACGCATTCCCCTCCAGAAAAGCCGCCACCGTCCTGACCGCGATCCGCGCAGCCTCCTCCTTCGGATAGCCGTAGACCCCGGTGGAGATGGCCGGGAAGGCGACTGACTTGCAGCCGTGGTCGCGGGCGAGCTCCAGCGCGCGGCGGTAGCAGGAGGCAAGCAGATCCGCCTCGCCCTTGTCCCCGCCGTGCCAGATCGGACCTACCGTGTGGATGACGTGGCGGGCGGGGAGGCCGTAGGCTTTGGTGATCTTGGCGTCGCCCGTCTCGCAGCCGCCGAGCCGGCGGCATTCTTCCAGGAGCTCCGGTCCGGCCGCGCGATGGATCGCGCCGTCCACCCCGCCGCCACCCAGAAGAGACCGGTTGGCAGCGTTGACGATCGCGTCTGCCTCGACTTGCGTGATATCGCCCGTGACGGCCTTGAGGCGGTTGGTCACCGACATAATGAAAAACAATAACGCAAGCCTTGCGGCCGGACAACGGCTGGGCGGTCTTCAGGCCGGGGCTGCGGCCTTCTCGAGGAACGCCGCCAGCAGCCGATTGAAGACGTCCGGGCGTTGCAGGAAAGGCGCGTGTGCGGCCCCCTCGATGCGCACGACGCCGCGCTTCCAGAGCGAGCCATAGGTGAGTCCCTCAAGATACTCCGGTCTGATGAAGGGGTCGTCGGCGCCGTTGACGATGGCCAGGGGGATCGCCATGGATGCAACGATCGCGCGTTCATCGAGCACTTTGCCCGCGACGGCCGAGCCGAGCATGATCTCGCGTGCGCGCCCGTCCGTGCGCCGGCACATGGCGAGAAAATGCGGGTCGACGACACCATCGGCACTTGCGGTGTGTGCGGCGTAGATCGCCACGTCCTCGTCTGTGAAGTTGCGCTTTCCGGTGAGGGCCGACGCCTGCGAGTCGGAGTTGAAGGCGGCCATCAGGCATTCGGGTTCGGGCTTCACCGGTGGGGTCCCGCTGATCATCAAGCCCTTCAACGGCGTCCCGCGCCCGACCATCTCGAGGCCGATATGGCCACCGAGAGACCAGCCGAAGACAAGCGGTGTCCCGAGTTGGAGCGCTTCGATGACCTGCTCGGCCATCTCTGCATAGCCCGCGAAATGATAAGTGGCTTCGGGATCGGAGGCGTCTTCCGATTCGCCATGACCGGGCAGATCGATCGCCACCAGGCGCCAATGGGCAAGCGCCGGATCGGCAAACTGGTTGGCGAACACTTCCTTGCAGCTCGAGTTGCCGTGGATGAAGAGGATTGCCGGCCCCTCTGTCTGCGACTGCATGCAGGAGATCTTCCCGTGATCAGTTGCAACGAAGTCTTTCCGCATCATCGGCTTTCCCCTCGCGTAAACCCCAGGCAAGCGACTGTAACAGCTCGTCCGACATCCTCAACATGACTTACATCAGGTCTTCGCGTGGGCTTGATCCGCCTCACATCCGGAACACACCGAATTTCGTCTCTTCGATCGGCGCATTGAGTGCGGCGGAAAGTGAGAGAGCCAATGTTTCCCGCGTCCTGGCCGGATCGATGATGCCGTCGTCCCACAGCCGTGCCGAGGCGTAGAGCGGGTGGCCCTCGCGCTCGTATTTTTCAAGGATCGGCTTCTTGAACGCCTCTTCCGCCGCTTCCGTCCACGTGCCGCCGCCGCGCTCGATGCCCTCGCGCTTGACGATCGAAAGCACCGTAGCGGCCTGCTCGCCCCCCATGACGGAGATCCGCGCGTTCGGCCACATCCATAAGAATCGCGGCGAGAAGGCACGGCCGCACATGCCGTAATTGCCGGCGCCGAAGGAGCCGCCGATGATGGCGGTGATCTTGGGCACCTTGGCCGTGGCGACGGCGGTGACGAGCTTTGCGCCGTCGCGGGCGATGCCGCCGGCTTCGTATTTTCTGCCAACCATGAAGCCGGTGATATTCTGCAGGAAGACGAGCGGAATGCCGCGCTGGCAGCACAGCTCGATGAAGTGGGCGCCCTTGAGCGCGGATTCGGAGAAGAGCACGCCGTTGTTGGCGATGATGCCCACAGGGATGCCGTGGAGCCGGGCAAAGCCGGTTATCAGCGTGGCGCCGTAGTTCTGCTTGAACTCGTCGAATTCCGAGCCGTCGACCAGCCGCGCGATCACCTCGCGCACGTCGTAAGGCTGGCGGACGTCGGCGGGGATGATGCCGTAGATCTCGCGCGGGTCGTAAAGAGGCGGAATCGGTTTCTCAAGATCGAGGGAGAAGGCCTTCTTGCGATTCAGGTTTTTGACGATCCGGCGGACGATGGCGAGCGCATGTTCGTCATTGAGCGCATAGTGGTCGGCCACGCCCGATTCGCGCGTGTGCACCTCCGCACCGCCGAGCTCCTGGGCCGTTACAACCTCGCCGGTTGCCGCCTTCACCAGCGGCGGGCCGCCGAGAAAGATGGTGGCATTGTCCTTCACCATCACCGTCTCGTCGCTCATCGCCGGCACATAGGCGCCGCCCGCCGTGCACGAGCCCATCACGCAGGCGATCTGCGGGATCCGCCGAGCCGACATGTTGGCCTGGTTGTAGAAGATGCGGCCGAAATGCTCGCGGTCGGGAAACACCTCGTCCTGGTTGGGCAGGTTCGCGCCGCCCGAATCGACCAGGTAGATGCAGGGCAGGTTGTTTTCGAGCGCGATCTCCTGGGCACGCAAGTGCTTCTTCACCGTCAGCGGATAATAGGTGCCGCCCTTCACCGTGGCGTCGTTGACGACGATCATCACCTCGCGCCCCTCGACGCGGCCGACGCCGGCGATCAGCCCCGCCGAAGCGATGTCGCCGCCATACATGTCCCAGGCCGCGAACTGGCCGATCTCCAGAAACGGCGCGCCCACGTCCAGAAGATTATAAAGTCGCTCGCGCGGCAACAGCTTGCCGCGCCCGGTATGGCGCGCCCGCGCCCCTTCCGGGCCGCCCAGTTCGATCGTTGCGGCTTTCCCGGCCACATCGGCCACCAGCGCTTTCATGCGCGCCTCGTTCACCCGGTAGGCCTCGGAGGCTGGGGATATCTGGGAGCGCAGGGCTGTCATTGCCATGCCGAGACCTGGTTGCCATGGGTGGGAACGCCGCCATTGTCGCGCATCATCTTGGCCAGGTGCATCAGGTTGAAGCTCATGAAGGTCAGTGTCCGCTTGGTGTAGGTGCTGTCATAGCCCACATGGCTGCCATCTTCCATTCGGTCTCCGTAGGACGGGCCCGGACCGGCCTCCCCGATCCAGCCCGTATCGGCCTGCGGCGGGATGAGATAGCCGATGTGCTGCAGCGAATAGAGGATGGTCTTGGCGATATGCTTGACGCCGTCCTCGTTGCCGGTGATGACGGCGCCGCCGGCCTTGCCGTAGAAGACGTACTGGTCTCTGTCGTTGGTCTGGCCGGAATGGGCGTAGAGCCGCTCGATGATGACGCGGCAGATGGAGCTTTCCTCGCCCAGCCAGATCGGTGTGCCGAGGACGAGGATGTGCGCTGCCTTGACCTTGGGCCAGATCTTCTCCGGCCAGTCGTCCCTCAAGGCTCCTTCCTCTCGCATGTCGGGCGAGACGCCGAAGGCGATATCGTAGTCGGCCGCCCGCAGATAATCGACCCCAACGCCGCAGGATTCCATGATGTCGATCGAATCGCCCATCAGGTTTTCCGTGTGCGAGGGGGCGCGGGCGGTGGGCTTCAGTGTCGTGTTGATGAACAGCGCCTTGAGGCCGGAGAAGTCGCTGGTGCTGTCCGCGATTAGCCGGTTCTGGCTCTCATCGAGTGGCATCTGTCGTCTCCTGTCGTGGTTGACTTTGGCAGGTCAACGCAGCGCCGCACCGTTCGTTCGTCCCTCTTATGCGGCCACGATCTCTCTGCCGATCAGCCAGCGGCGGATCTCGCTGGTGCCGGCGCCGATCTCGTAGAGTTTGGCGTCGCGCAGCAGGCGACCGGTCGGAAATTCATTGATATAGCCATTGCCGCCGAGCAGCTGGATGGCGTCGAGCGCCATCTGCGTGGCGCGTTCGGCCGCAAAGAGAATGCAGCCGGCAGCGTCCTTGCGCGTCGTCTTGCCCCGGTCGGCGGCGGCAGCCACGGCGTAGACATAGGCGCGCGCCGCGTTGGCCGTGGTGTACATGTCGGCGAGCTTGCCCTGGACGAGCTGGAAGGCGCCGACCGGCTGCCCGAATTGCTTGCGCTCGCGCACATAGGGCACGGCCACGTCCAGGCAGGCTGCCATGATCCCGAGCGGTCCGGCCGAAAGCACCACGCGCTCGTAGTCGAGGCCCGACATCAGGATTTCGATTCCCTGGCCTTCGGCGCCGAGCACATTCCCGGTCGGCACGTCTACGTCATCGAACACCAACTCGCCCGTGTTGGAGCCGCGCATGCCGAGCTTGTCGAGCTTCTGGGCGACCGTGAAGCCTGGCATGTCGCGCTCGATGATGAAGGCGGTGATGCCGCGCTGTCCCGCTTCCGGATCGGTCTTGGCGTAGACGACCAGCGTGCCGGCGTCCGGCCCGTTCGTGATCCACATCTTGGTGCCGTTGAGGATGTAGCGGTCCTTCTTCCTTTTCGCGCTGAGCCGCATCGACACCACGTCCGAGCCGGCGCCCGCCTCCGACATGGCAAGTGCGCCGACCGTTTCGCCGCTGACGAGCGGCGGCAGGTAGCGCTCCTTCTGCTGCGGCGTGCCCCAGCGGCGGATCTGGTTCACGCAGAGATTGGAATGCGCGCCGTAGGAGAGGCCGACGGCGGCCGAGGCGCGGGAGATTTCCTCCATCGCCACGACATGGGCGAGATAGCCCATGCCCGCGCCGCCGAATTCCGGCTCGACCGTGATCCCCAACAGGCCGAGCTGGCCCATTTCCGGCCACAGATGGCCGGGGAAATCGTTGGCCGAGTCGATGTCGGCTGCCAGCGGCGCGATCTTTTCCTGGGCGAAGCGATGCACCATTTCGCGCATGGACCCGATCTCCTCGCCGAGCCCGAAATCGAGTGTCTGCGTGAACATGCCTTTGCCTCCCATCAGGCTTCCGCGCCGACAAGGCGCTGTGTCATGGTGTGATAGGTATCGGTGACCTGCTCGACGGAAAGGCGCTCGCCGGGGCGGAACCAGACGACGACGCCGGTGATCATCTGGACGATGGCCATCGCCGTCAGTGCCGTGTCGTCGATCCGGAACCGCCCGGCCTCCACCCCCTCGCGCAGGATCTGGCGCAGTTCCTTTTCATACGCGTTGCGCAGGCGCAGGATATGGGTGAGCCTTTCGGGCGACAGGCTGCGCAGCTCCATGTTGCTGACCTGCGTCGAGAGCCGACGCGTGACGTGAAAGCGGATGTGGTTGTCCACGAAGGCGGCGAGCTGCCGCGCCGGGTCGGCGGGGGCGCGTGTGCGCGCCGCCTCCCACGAAGTGATCAGCCCTTCCATATGCGCGCGCATGAGCGCGTAGAGCAGGTCTTCCTTGGTGGGGAAATAGCGGTAGACGGCAGCTGCCTGGACGCCCACCCGCGCTGCCAGCCGGCGCATGGACATGGCTTCGAAGCCGTGCCTGGCGATCAGCTCCAGCGCGGCTTCGGTAATGGCGGCCCGAGTCTTGTCTCCGTTGGAACCCGCAGTGCGTGCCATGTCTGCCTCCCACTCAATTAATAGAACGACCGTTTAATTCATGCAATTTGAAACCGCGCGATCTTGCTACCATCTCCTGGAACCAGCCGGTTCCAAAGACATTGAATAGGAGCCATCATGAGAAGGGGAGACAGGATCGCCATGCTGACCAAGGAAGGTGTGCAGCGCATATTGGGCCCGGTGGACAATGCGCTTCTGGCGGAGATTGCGGCCACCGGGGCCGACGAGCGCGAGCTTGCCGAGGCACATGCCTGGCTCACCAATGACGAGGCGCTGGTGAACGACTTCCGTCCGCTGCCCAAGGGCCGGGTGGCCGAGCTGGTGGACATCCTGAACCGCCGCTTCGGCCCCGACGACGAGGACGACACGTTGTAGGGTCAGCGGGCACGTCATCGAACCACCCGTAGAAGGGAGCAGCGCCATGTCCGCCTCCATCATCCGCCGCACCATGTTCAACATCGTCGCCGACGATCTTCCCGCGGTGCGCGATTTCTACCGCACGCTCCTCGACATGGAGGTCATCTACGAGGCGCACTGGTATATCGTGCTGGTACCGCGCGAGGGGCCGCGGCTGGAACTGGGCATCATCGCCCGCGCCAGCGACGTGACCCCGCCGGCGGCCGCTGGCCGTCCGGCCGGTGGCGGCTATCTCACTTTGATCGTCGACGAAGTGCTGGTCGCCTTCGAGCAAGCCAAGGCGATGGACGCGGAAATCCTCGACCCGCCGACGGACATGTTCTACGGCCAGCGCCGCATGCTCGTACGTGATCCGGCGGGAACGGTCGTCGACATCTCCTCGCCGCTGCCGACGATGACGGCATAGCGGCAAACTCCGATCAGGGAAGCTCAGGGTCAAACCTGCGGCAGACGCATCGGCGGACACGATGGTTGGCGCTATTGAGCCAGGTGCCAGCCCCTGCGCCGTTATCCCGTCCCGAACCCGGATATACCCACGCTCCTGGGCACTCCTGACCTTCAGGAGGTATGCCGCGCTGATCATGAATCCGTGCAATGGCATGCAGCCGTGAACCAATGTCGGCTGGTTTCATTTAATGGAGAGGAGCCGACAGTGACCGAGATTGCCACGTCCATCGTAGACACCATACGGGAACCTGTTCTCGTGCTGGAGCGCGATCTGACCGTTCTTCATGCCAACCGCTCGTTTCTAGCGCACTTTCACGTCTCACAGGACGAGACGTTGGGGCGGCGGCTACATGATCTTGGGAACGGGCAGTGGGATATCCCCGATCTGCGGCGGCTGCTCGGAAAGATGCTCAGCGAAAACGACTCTGTGGAAGACTACCGTGTTGAACACGAGTTCGAGACCATCGGCAGACGGGTCATGCTCCTGAACGCAGGGCGGCTGCGGCGAGACCCGGACATGGAGCACATCTTCCTCGCAATCTCGGATGTGACCGAGCGCGAGCGCATGGAGAACGAGCTGATTGCCAGCAAGGAGTTTTCCGAAAAGCTGATTGACAGCATCCGAGAGGCGCTGCTGGTACTCGAGCCCGACTTGCGCGTGGAAAGCGCCAACCAGTCCTTTTATGATATGTTCGAGGTCACGCCGGAGGAAACCGAGGGCAGGCCGATCTACGACATCGGCGACGGCCAGTGGGACATCCCCGACCTGCGGATGGGGTTGGAGGATGTTCTCCCGAAGGAGCGCCAGTTCAACGACTTCGAAGTCACCCACGACTTTCCGACGATCGGACGGCGCATCATGCTTCTCAACGGCCGCGCGCTCGACCACCTGCCGCGCATTCTTTTGGCGATCCGGGATGAAACCGAAAAGCGACGCCACGAGGCGGACCAGAAGGTGATGGTCGGCGAATTGCAGCACCGGGTGAAGAACATTCTTGCTAACGTGCAGTCGATCGCCATGGCGACCCTGCGCCGCAGCAGCACGCTGCAGGAGTTCGAAGGGACTTATCTCCAGAGGCTTAACTCGCTCGCCCGTGCGCAGGATCTGTTGCTGCGCGAGGGTTCCGGTTACGTCAACCTCCACGAACTGGTCAGTTCGGAGCTTGCCGCGCATGGCTGGGAAGAAGACGGTCGGCTGACGATCGACGGCCCGAATGTCACGCTGTCGCGACGGGAGACACAGGCGTTTGCCATGCTTGTGCACGAGCTCGCCACCAATGCAGTGAAATACGGCGCGTTTGCGCAACCCGAAGGCCGCCTGGATGTCACGTGGAGCATCGCGCGTAAAGACGGCGACGTCGGGTTATCGTTCGAATGGCGAGAGAGCGGCGTTTCCATCGATGAGCCGCCGGGCAGGAACGGTTTCGGAACCGGCCTCATCAGGCAAAGCGTCGGCCATATGCTGGGCGGTACAAGCAGTCTCGACTTCACCCCGCGCGGCGCCGTCTGCAAAGTGGAATTCGCGCTTGAAGCATGAGGTATCCGTGACGACCGACCGCCAACTTCATGGTCTCAGCATTCTCGTCGTCGAGGATGAATTTTTCGTGGCGATGGAGTTGGAAGACGCGATGGCGCAAATGGGGGCGACCGTGACAACAGTCGGGACGCGCAACGGGGCGCTGGATGCCCTGGCGAGCGCACGGCCCGATGGAGCGCTTCTCGACGTGCAGCTCGGTCAGGACGTGTCGTACGATGTCGCCGAGCGGCTTATCGCTATCCACGTGCCGTTCATATTCACGACCGGTTTTGATCGCGCCATCCTGCCGCCCCACCTGCGGGACCGTCCGCGCCTGAGCAAACCCTTTGCGCCGGTGGATCTGGAGCGGCTTGCCGTCCAAATCTTCGGTGCGAGGATCTAGCGTCTCGCGGCCGCTCCGATGGAGACCGTGCTGCGCTGGAGATCCGATTCGCGAAAGGCTAGCCCCGCCGTGCTTCCTCCAGGGCCGCAGCCAGTTCTGCCTCGAAAACGGCGATCTCCGCCTCCGGTCCGACGCTCACACGGATGCAGCGGTCGAGGCCCGGGGCCATGGGCTTGCGCACGAAGACGTCGCGCGCGACGAGCGCCCGCAGCACGTTCATGGCGAAGGCGCCGTCTGCCCTGCAATCGATGGTCACGAAATTGGTCGCCGAGGGGAGGGGGCAGAGCCCATGCCTTTCGGCGATTGCGGCAATCCGTGCCCGGCACTCTTCCACCTGGCCCAGCACCCATTGCAGGTGGTCGGTGTCCTTGAGCGCGGCAAGGGCGGCGACCTGCGCCATGCGCGTCATGCCAAAATGGTTGCGCACCTTGTCGAAGGCCCCGATCGCCTCGGCTGCGCCGATTGCATAGCCGCAGCGCAGCCCCGCCAGGCCGTAGGCCTTGGAGAAGGTGCGCATGCGCAGGACGTTCGGCCGTTCTGCCTCCAGCGGCGGCAGGGTGCCGGCGGGCGCCATCTCCCCATAAGCCTCGTCGAGCACCAGCAGCGCGGTTGCCGGCAGCGCATCGATGAAGCGCGTGACCGCGCCGGCGTCCCACCAGCTGCCCATCGGATTGTCGGGGTTGGAGAGATAGACAAGCCGCGCATCCTCCCGCTTCACCGCCTGAAGCAAGCCGTCGAGACTTTCCCGGTCGCCCTCGTAGGGTACCGAGACCAAGCGCCCGCCGAACCCAGCCACGTGGTAGTTGAAAGTCGGATAGGCGCCGAGCGAGGTGACGACCGGATCGCCTTCGCGCACGTACTGGCGCACCACCAGGCCAAGCAACCCGTCGATTCCCTCGCCAATGACGATGTTCTCCGGCCCGACGCCGTTGAGACGGGCGAGCGCCTGCTTCAGATCGTGGTTCTGCGCGTCGCCGTATTTCCACATTTCCGGCGCGGCCGCCCGCATCGCCTCCACGACCTTCGCGGAGGGACCGAAACCGCTCTCGTTCGCCCCCAGCCTGGCGCGGAACGGTCGCCCGCGCTCCCGTTCCTGCGTCTCCGGCCCGACAAAGGGCACCGATGCGGGCAGATTTTCGACGAGGGGCGTGAGAGGCGGGCGCGGGGACATGGGAAACTCGATGCGATGGCGTGTCCAGAAGGTCGACACCGCGTTCTTAGAGGGTTCCGCGCCGGAATCAAAGCGCGCTTGGGCGGCAAGCGTGACGGCCCGCCGATGCCACGCACGATCTGAATGATCGTAGTGACAACGGCGGGCCGGACTTCCGATTGGGAGCTGAACACGCGCCTCAGAGACCCTTGCTGCAGCCCGGCTACATTTGGCCAAGAAACGGCAACCTCGAATTCCCGCCTTTAGCGCCGTCGGCCAGGACTTTCGGTGGCGTTCTCAGGCGAATATTCATTCGCCGCTTTCACCGCCCTCAGCGCCTAAGGCACCAGCGAGATCGCCTTCGCCGCCGAAGCCGCCTTCGTCACCGCCGAAGCCGCCTTCGTCACCGCCGAAGCCGCCTTCGTCACCGCCGAAGCCGCCTTCGTCACCGCCGAAGCCGCC
>NZ_JBHSUM010000083.1:0-18189 GCF_042660605.1 Nitratireductor sp. GCM10026969 | reverse complement strand
GCCCGAGGCGCCGGCCCGTCCGGCCAAGCCGCGCGGCGAGGAGCCGCGCCGGCGCGGCAAGCTGACCCTCAATTCCGCGCTCTCCGACGAGGAGACCCGCAGCCGCTCGCTGTCCGCGATGCGCCGCCGTCAGGAGAAGTTCAAGCGCTCGCAGCACCAGGAGCCGCGCGAGAAGATCGTGCGCGAGGTGGTCATTCCCGAGACGATCACCATCCAGGAGCTGGCCGGCCGCATGGCCGAGCGCGCCGTCGACGTCGTGAAATACTTCATGAAGCAGGGCCAGATGATGAAGCCCGGCGACGTGATCGACGCCGATATGGCGGAACTCGTGGTCGTTGAATTTGGCCATACCGCCAAGCGCGTGGCCGAGTCGGATGTGGAAGAAGGTCTTTTCGACATCGCCGACAAGTCCGAGGACCTCAAGCCGCGGCCGCCGGTGGTCACCATCATGGGCCATGTCGACCACGGCAAGACCTCGCTGCTCGACGCCATCCGCCATGCCAACGTGGTCTCCGGCGAGGCCGGCGGGATCACCCAGCACATCGGCGCCTACCAGGTGGAGCAGGACGGACAGGCGATCACCTTCATCGACACGCCGGGCCACGCCGCCTTCACCGCCATGCGCGCCCGCGGCGCCCAGGCGACGGATATCGCCGTCCTGGTGGTCGCCGCCGACGACAGCGTGATGCCGCAGACGATCGAATCCATCAATCATGCCAAGGCGGCTGGTGTGCCGATCATCGTGGCCATCAACAAGATCGACAAGCCGGAGGCCGACGCGCAGAAAGTGCGCACGGAGCTTCTCCAGCACGAGGTCTTCGTGGAATCCATGGGCGGCGACGTGCTGGACGTCGAGGTTTCCGCCGTTAAAGGCACCAATCTCGACAGGCTTTTGGAGGCGGTTCTCCTCCAGGCCGAGATCCTGGAGCTCAAGGCTAATCCGGAGCGCACCGCCGAAGGTGTGGTCATCGAGGCCAAGCTCGACCGGGGCCGCGGTTCCGTGGCCACGGTGCTGGTGCAGGCCGGAACGCTGAAGCCCGGTGACATCATCGTCGCCGGCAACGAGTGGGGCCGCGTTCGCGCGCTGGTCAACGAGCGCGGCGAGCAGGTCAAGGAGGCGGGGCCGTCCACGCCGGTAGAGATCCTCGGTCTTCAGGGCACGCCGCAGGCCGGCGACCGTTTCGCCGTGGTCGAGAACGAGGCGCGCGCCCGCGAGATCTCCGAATACCGCCAGCGCAAGGCACGTGAGCGTGCCGTGGCGCGTCAGGCCGGAAGCCGCGGCTCACTCGAGCAGATGATGTCGCAGCTCCAGTCGAGCGGCATGAAGGAGTTCCCGCTCATCATCAAGGGTGATGTGCAGGGTTCGATCGAGGCCATCGTCGCCGCGCTCGACAAGCTGGGGACGGACGAGGTGCGTGCGCGCATCGTTCATTCCGGCGCGGGCGCGATCACCGAGAGCGACGTCACGCTGGCCGAGACCTCGGAGGCCGCCATCATCGGCTTCAACGTCCGCGCCAACAAGCAGGCGCGCGATGCGGCCGAACAGTCGGGCGTCGAAATTCGCTACTACAACATCATCTATGACCTGGTAGACGACATCAAGGCGGCCATGTCCGGCCTGCTTTCGCCCGAACGGCGCGAGACGTTCCTCGGCAATGCCGAGATCCTTGAGGTCTTCAACATCACCAAGGTCGGCAAGGTGGCCGGCTGCCGTGTCACCGAAGGCAAGGTCGAGCGCGGTGCCGGCGTGCGCCTCATCCGCGACAATGTCGTGATCCACGAGGGCAAGCTGAAGACGCTCAAGCGCTTCAAGGACGAGGTGTCGGAAGTGCCCGGCGGCCAGGAATGCGGCATGGCCTTCGAGAACTACGAGGACATCCGCGTCGGCGACGTCATCGAGGCCTACCGCGTCGAGATGGTGACGCGGACGCTGTAAAGGGGCGACGAGTAACGCTTTCACCCTCATCCGGCTAGGAGGAGGGTGAAGGCGAGGCAAGCCTCAAGGCAAGCTTCGGCGCAAATGTACAGGCGCAGACACGAGCCCTCGTGGTGAGCCCGTCGAACCGCAACTGACGGGCACATCCTGAATGAACCTTTTGCAAAGCGTCGATGCGCGTGTCGGCGCAATCCTTTTCCAAGAGACGAACCATGGCTACTTCCGCCCCGTCACAACGACAGCTTCGCGTCGGTGAGCAGGCCCGCCACGCGCTGGCGGAAATCCTCCAACGCGGTGACGTGCGCGATCCGCAGATTGAAGGTGCGGTCATCTCGGTCTCCGAGGTGCGCATGTCCCCTGATCTGAAGATCGCCACAGCCTTCGTCTCACCGCTCGGCTCTGAGGAGAAGGAGGCGGTCGTCGACGCCCTCAATCGCAACGCGCGCTTTATTCGCGGCCGCGCCGCGCCCGCGCTCAGGCAGTTGAAATACATGCCCGAATTCCGTTTTCGCCTGGACACGAGTTTCGAGAATTTCGACAAGATCGACAAGCTCTTGAAATCGCCGGAAGTGGCGCGGGACCTGGACAAGGATGACGATGAGGACGATGAACGGTAGCCGGTACCTGAGGAGGCTTGCCTGATGGCGCGCCGGGGAAAGAAGGGCAGGCCTGTTTCCGGCTGGCTGGTGCTGGACAAGCCCGCCGGCATGGGCTCGACCGACGCCGTCTCCAAGGTGAAGTGGCTTTTCAAGGCGCAGAAGGCGGGCCATGCCGGCACGCTCGACCCGCTTGCCTCCGGCATGCTGCCCATCGCCGTGGGAGAGGCGACCAAGACGGTGCCTTATGTGATGGAAGGTGCCAAGGTCTACCGCTTCACCGTCGCCTGGGGCGAGGAACGCTCGACGGACGACCTGGAAGGGCCGGTGGTCAAAAGCTCAAAAAAGCGTCCCTCGGAGGCCGAGATCCGGGCGCTTCTGCCTCGCTACACCGGCCTCATCATGCAGACACCCCCACAGTTCTCCGCCGTGAAGATCGGCGGCGAGCGCGCCTACGATCTGGCGCGCGGAGGGGAGACGGTGGAAATCGCTGCCCGCGAGGTGGAAATCGGCCGGCTCGACATTGTCGAGATGCCCGAATCCGGACGCACCGTGCTGGAGGTCGAGTGCGGGAAAGGAACCTATGTGCGCTCCATCGCCCGTGACCTGGGGCGTGATCTCGGTTGCTACGGCCACGTGGCCGACCTGCGGCGCACGGAGGTCTATCCCTTCGAGGCGGAGCAACTCGTTACGATGAAGGCGCTTGAGGAAGCGGCCGCGGAAGCGACCGACGAGGAGGAGCGCTTTGCTGCACTCGACGGCTGTCTGATGGATATCGCCGCCGCCCTCGACGGCCTTCCGGAGGTGGTCTTGAGCGATGATGCGGCGGCGCGCATCCGCCTTGGAAATCCGGTGATCGTGCGCGGACGGGACGCGCCGGTGGAAGCGCCCGAGGCCTGGGCCAGCGCGCGCGGCCGGTTGGTGGCGATCGGCGTGGTCGAGGCAGGCAAGTTCAAGCCGAAACGCGTTTTCGGTCAGTAAACGCTTCGCATTGCGCGCGGCGTTTCAGGTACTTGCAACGCTTGCCCGACTTTAGCATTGAGACAATGATGCGGGTTGGACAGGCACATGGCCAGGCAAGACGTGGAAACGGATGAGAGCGCTCCCTTTGCGGCGCCGGGCGGATTCGCCCAGCGGCTGCGTGCCGGACTGACCAGTCCGAAGCCGATCAGCTTTTTTCTGTTTCTGTTCATTGCCGCAACCATTATCCCCGCCTTCGCCATCTCGATCGTCCTGCTACAGCGCAACGATGCGGCGCAGAGGGAGGTGGTCAACACCCTTACGGAAGCCATGGCAAGTTCGGTCGCGGAGGCGGTCGATCGCGAACTGAGCGGAATGTTGACCACGCTCAGGGTGCTTTCCACCACGCCGACGCTGGCGGCGGACAATATTCCGGATTTCTACGACCGTGCAAAACTGGCGCTCGCGGGCACCGGATCCTATCTGATCCTGCTCGACGAGAATCTGGGCCAGATGCTGAATACACGAGTGCCGTATGGTACCGAGCTCGATCCTACCTCGGACCCGAGATCTGCACAGACGGCGCTCGACTCGCGCGCGGCCACGATCTCGGGCGTCTTCTTCGGCCGTACGTCGGGCAAATGGGTGTTCAACGTCATTCTACCCTATCTGGTTGATAATCGTGAGCCGCGCCTGCTGGTGATGACTCGCGATGCGGTGTCCCTGGCCAACACCCTTTCCCAGCAGATGCTCCGCGGTGGCTGGAACGCCTCCCTGATCGACCGCGATGGCACCGTGATCGTCTCCTCCTATCTCTCCTCCGATATTGGCAAGCCCTTTTTCCTCGACATCGACAGCGGCGTGTCACCGCAGATTGCCCGGCCTCGTGAGCCGGAGGAGGGCAATTTTCAGGAGGACTCCTATGTCACCATTGTCGAGGAATCGGATCTCAGCGGCTGGAAAGTGGTGGTGTGGGCGCCGAGCTCCTCCGTGGAGGAGCCGATGCGGCGTTCGCTGCGCCTGCTCCTGGGAGGCAGCCTGATCATCATCGCCATCGGCATGGCGGCGGCCTGGTTCCTGGGCCGTCAGATCGCCAAACCGGTGCGCCGTCTGGCGGACGACGCGCGGCGCCTGGGCGCCGGCGAGCCGGTCAAGGCGGCGATCTATCCCATCGCCGAGGTGACCACCGTCTCGGCGGCTCTGGCCGAAGCGGCGGGAGACAGGAAGCAGGCCGAGAACGAGATCAGGCTTCTCATGCGCGAAGTGGCGCACCGGGCCAAGAACCAGCTCACCGTCGTCGCGTCCATGGCCAAGCAGACGGCACGCAATGCCCGCTCGCTGCCGACCTTCCTCGATTCCTTCCAGAAGCGGCTCTATGGCCTGGCGCGCTCGACCGACCTCTTGATCGCCGGCGGCGCGACCGGCGTGGAGCTGCGCGAGCTTCTGCTGGCACAAATCGAGCCGTTCAGACCCGACGACGCCAAGCGGCTGGAGCTTTCCGGTCCGCACTTCCGGCTGGCCAGCCAGGCCGCCCAGACGATCGGCCTTGCGATTCACGAACTGGCCACCAACGCCTCGAAATACGGCGCGTTCGCAACCAGGAGCGGCCGGCTTTCGATCTCCTGGCGCGTGGAGGATGAGAAGCTGGTTATCCACTGGCGGGAGCATCTGGCACGCCTCAGCCGACGCCGTCCGGTGAAGTTCGGCTTTGGAACCGAGATCATCGAACGGATGCTCGGCGGTACGCTTGACGCCGAGATCGAGCGCACCTTCCACCGTGACGGTCTGGAGTGCGTTTTCAGGATCCCGGTCGAGCGCGTGCTGCCGGATCGCGCCCACCGCGCTCCCGACGCCGGGCACTGACCCGATTGCGCTTTTGGCTGGCAATCCCCCCCACAATGCACTATATGCGCGGCGGTATCGCGTGCTCAGCCGCGCGATGGCAACGGCCCTGGCTGGACGACATCCCGGCCATGGGCGGCAAGTTCCTCGAATGACAGAAAGGATGTTTCGATGTCGATTACTGCCGAGCGCAAGCAGGAGCTTTTGAAGGAATTCGCGACCGCCAGCGGCGACACCGGTTCGCCGGAAGTCCAGGTCGCCATCCTGACCGAGCGCATCAAGAACCTGACCGAGCACTTCAAGGACCACAAGAAGGACAACCATTCCCGCCGTGGTCTGCTCAAGCTCGTCTCGCAGCGCCGCCGTCTCCTCGACTACGTGAAGAGGAAGGACGAGAGCCGCTACAAGACGTTGATCGAGCGGCTCGGGGTGCGTCGTTAGTTTCGGCCGGCGGGCTCCTCGGGGCCCGCCGCCGTTTATCGCCCGGCGCCGAGGCGCGGGCGAATGCCTCTGGATAAGGAGGCGCACGACGGACAGGTCATGGGGCAGGATTGCAGGATGCTTGTCGCGCCGGGGCGGCGCGAACCCAAGCCTCCCGTTGTCTTGCCCATGGCTCGTCCCGAATGAAAGCGAGCAAGGATCCGCATGCCGGAGGCGGCGTGGGGACCTTCGGTTAACAAGGACAAGACATGTTCAATCAGCACAAAGTGGAAATCGAGTGGGGTGGGCGTCCGCTCACCCTGGAGACAGGCAAGATCGCCCGCCAGGCGGACGGCGCCGTGCTTGCCACCTATGGCGAGACGGTGGTTCTGGCCACGGTCGTTTCGGCGAAGGAGCCCAAGCCGGGCCTCGACTTCTTCCCGCTCACCGTCAACTATCAGGAGAAGACTTTCGCCGCCGGCAAGATCCCGGGCGGCTTTTTCAAGCGTGAAGGACGCCCGAGCGAGAAGGAGACGCTGACGTCGCGCCTGATCGACCGGCCGATCCGTCCGCTCTTCGTCGACGGCTACAAGAACGACACGCAGGTCGTCCTGACCGTGCTGCAGCACGATCTGGAGAACGATCCCGACATCGTGGCCATGGTCGCGGCGTCCGCCGCCCTGACGCTTTCCGGCGTGCCCTTCATGGGGCCGATCGGTGCCGCGCGCGTCGGCTATATCGGCGGCGAGTACGTGCTCAATCCGCATATCGACGAGATGGAGGAGACCAAGCTCGATCTCGTGGTCGCCGGCACGCAGGACGCCGTCCTGATGGTGGAATCGGAGGCACATCAGCTTCCCGAGGACGTCATGCTGGGCGCGGTCATGTTCGGCCACAAGAGCTTCCAGTCCGTCATCGACGCGATCATCAAGCTGGCCGAGGTAGCAGCGAAGGAGCCGCGCGAGTTCCTCCCCGAGGATCTTTCCGAACTCGAGGGCGAGATGCTGAAGGTCGTCGAGAACGACCTGCGCGAGGCCTACAAGATCACCGACAAGCAGGCCCGTTATACGGCCGTCGACGCGGCCAAGACCAAGGTGAAGGAGACCTTCCTTCCCGAGGACGCCGAGGACGCGAAGTGGACATCGGAGCAGGTTTCCACCGTCTTCAAGGCGCTCCAGGCCAAGATCGTGCGCTGGAACATTCTCGACACCGGCGGCCGCATCGACGGGCGCGACCTGAAGACCGTGCGTCCCATCTCGGCGGAAGTCGGCGTCTTCCCGCGCACCCACGGTTCCGCCATCTTTACCCGCGGCGAGACGCAGGCCATGGTGGTCGCCACGCTCGGCACCGGGGAGGACGAGCAGTATGTCGACGCGCTGACCGGCACCTACAAGGAAACGTTCCTCCTGCACTACAACTTCCCGCCCTATTCGGTGGGCGAGACGGGCCGCATGGGTTCGCCCGGCCGGCGCGAGATCGGTCACGGCAAGCTCGCCTGGCGCGCCGTTCATCCGCTCCTGCCCGCCCCGGAGCAGTTCCCCTATACGCTTCGCGTGGTCTCGGAGATCACCGAGTCGAACGGCTCCTCTTCCATGGCCACCGTCTGCGGCACCTCGCTGGCGCTGATGGATGCGGGCGTGCCGCTCTCAAAGCCCGTCGCCGGCATCGCCATGGGCCTCATCAAGGAAGACGATCGCTTTGCCGTCCTCTCCGATATCCTGGGCGACGAAGACCATCTCGGCGATATGGACTTCAAGGTCGCCGGTACGGATGACGGTATCACCTCGCTGCAGATGGACATCAAGATCACCGGCATCACCGAGGAGATCATGAAGGTCGCCCTCGATCAGGCCAAGGACGGGCGCCTGCACATTCTCGGCGAGATGTCCAAGGCGCTGTCGGAGAGCCGCGGTGAGCTGGGCGAATTCGCCCCGCGCATCGAGGTGATGCAGATCCCGACCGACAAGATCCGCGACGTGATCGGCACGGGCGGCAAGATCATCCGCGAGATCGTGGAAAAGACCGGCGCCAAGATCAACATCGACGACGACGGCACGGTCAAGATCGCCTCCTCCAACGGCAAGGAGATCGAGGCCGCCCGCAAGTGGATCCACTCCATCACCGCCGAGCCGGAGGTGGGCGAGATCTATGAGGGCACCGTCGTCAAGACCGCCGACTTTGGCGCCTTCGTCAACTTCTTCGGCCCCAAGGATGGCCTGGTGCACATCTCGCAGCTCGCGCCCGAGCGCGTGCAGAAGACCACCGACGTCGTCAAGGAAGGCGACAAGGTCTTCGTCAAACTGATGGGCTTCGACGAGCGCGGCAAGGTGCGCCTGTCCATGAAGGTCGTGGATCAGGAGACGGGCAAGGAAATCGCGCGCGAGAAGAAGGAAGCGACGGAAGAGGCCGAGGGCTGATCCTTTCGCATTCGCTCTATTGAAAAACGGGCGCGGCCATGCCGCGCCCGTTTTTCTTTGTCTTGCAACGATGCTTGGGCATTCAGGTCACGGCATGATCGGCAGAGGAGAGCTGGCGCGCCTTTTCGACATTTTGCCTTGTCCTGGACTGCCGTCGGTGAGGGAGACTTGCAATATCTGTCGGCTGGCGCCGGTCCCACTTTTCCTGGAATTGATTTATAGAACCTCCCATGAACGAAGCGCTTCCCACCCTCCTCTTCCCCTTCGATCGCGGCATGCTCGATGCCCCGGCAGCGGGCGAGCGCGTGCTTTTCGTCGGGGCGCGGGCGGGGCTCCATCTGCCCGACGGCTTTGCCGCCGCGTTCCATCTCGTGCAAGGCTTCCGGCCGGACTATCTGGCGCTGGAGCGGGCCGGCTTCATCGTCACGCCGGAAGCGGAACACGAGGGCTACGACGCCGCAATCCTGCTTATGACCCGCCATCGCCGCGGGAATGAAAACGCCCTCGCGGAGACGCTGCAGCGTGTGAAACCTGGCGGACTGATCGTCGCGGCAGGCACGAAGACGGATGGTGCGGCGAGCTTCCGTAAACGCATGGCCGGGCTTATGCCGCTGGAGGACCATGCCGCAAAGCATCACGGCATCGTCTTCTGGCTGAGGCGTCCGGACGAACTGTCTCCGGCGGTGACCGAAGCGCTGGCGCCTGCCGGAGCTTCCGCCGCCGCTGGCTTCGAGACGGCCCCGGGCGGCTTCTCCGAGGATGGCATAGACGCAGGCTCACGCCTTTTGGCCGACAACCTGCCGGACGACCTTGCCGGCGACATCGCCGACTTCGCCGCCGGCTGGGGCTATCTTGCTACGTGCGTGGCCGGGCGCTTCGCGCCCCGCTCGCTCGACCTTTACGAAGCGCATTTCGCCTCGCTGGAGGCGGCGAAACGGAATATGGCGGCCCATGCGCCCGGCCGCCCCTGCGGCTTCTTCTGGCAAGATCTTCTGGGGGAACCGGTCGAGCGCCGTTATGACGCGATCGTCATGAACCCGCCCTTTCACACCGGCCGCGCGGCGGAGCCCGGAGTTGGCGGCCGCATGATCGCCGTCGCGGCCGGGGCGCTGAGGCCCGGCGGCAGGCTGTTTCTCGTCGCCAACCGTCCGCTGCCCTACGAGGCGGCGATGGAAAGCGCCTTTCCACGCCACGGTGAAATCTGCCGCGATGCCATGTTCAAGGTGCTGTGGGGGCGGCGATAGGGCGGCCGTTCAGTCGCAATGCGAAAATGCACTATGAGCGGTGCCGAGCGGTTACTTCTCCGCCTCCGCCTCCTCGGCTGCCTCGCCGGACTGCTTCAACTCGTCCAGCGTGGGCATCGACACGATGTTGTAGCCCGAATCCACATAGTGGATTTCCCCTGTCACGCCGGACGAAAGGTCCGACAAGAGGTAGAGCGCCGAGCCGCCGATCTCGTCGATCGAGACGGTGCGGCGCAGCGGCGAGTTGCGGCTCTGATAGGTGAACATATGCCGCGCGTCGGAGATGCCGGCGCCGGCCAGCGTGCGCACCGGCCCTGCCGAGATGGCGTTCACGCGGATGCCGCGCGGGCCGTAATCGTTGGCCAGATACCGCACGCTCGCCTCGAGCCCCGCCTTGGCCACGCCCATCACATTGTAGTTCGGCATGACGCGCACGGAGCCGGCATAGGTGAGGGTCAGCAGGCTGCCGCCCTTGTCCATCATCGCCGCCGCATGCCGCGCGACTTCCGTGAAGGAGTAGCAGGAGATCACCATGGTGCGGATGAAGTTCTCCCGCGTGGTGTTCGCGTAGAGGCCCTTGAGCTCGTTGCGGTCGGAAAAGCCGATCGCGTGCACCAGGAAGTCGAGCGATCCCCACTCATTCGCCAGCGTCTCGAACACATTGTCGATCGTGGCGCTGTCTTCCACGTCGCAGGGCAGGAGAAGCTTGGAACCCACCTGTTCCGCGAGTGGCTTGACGCGACGGCCGAATGCCTCGCCCTGATAGGTGAAGGCCAGTTCCGCCCCGTGCTGGGCAAGCCTTTTTGCGATCCCCCAGGCGATCGAATGGTTGTTGGCGACCCCCATGACGAGGCCGCGCTTGCCCTTCATGAAACCTTCCATCGCCCGTTCCTTCAGTCTGCGTAACGCTGGAAAACGAGCGTCGCGTTGGTCCCGCCGAAGCCGAAGGAGTTCGAAAGCACCGTGTCTATCTTGGCGTTGTCGATGCGCTTGCGCACGATCGGTACACCTTCGAATTCGGGGTCCAGTTCCTCGATGTGCGCGCTCTCGCCGATGAAGCCTCCCCGCATCATCAAGAGCGCGTAGATCGACTCCTGCACCCCCGCCGCGCCGAGCGAATGGCCGGTGAGCGACTTGGTCGAGGCGATGTGGGGCATCTCGTCTCCGAAGATCTCGCGGATCGCCTCCACCTCGCGCGAATCCCCTACTTCCGTGGCGGTGCCGTGGGTGTTGATGTAGTCGACCTTGCCCTTCACGGTGGACAGCGCCTGGCGCATGCAGCGCACGGCGCCTTCGCCCGAGGGGGCCACCATGTCGAAGCCGTCGGAGGTGGCACCGTAGCCCGTGAGCTCGCCATAGATCTTGGCGCCGCGCGCTTTGGCATGCTCCAGCTCTTCCAGCACCAGAACGCCCGCGCCGCCGGCGATCACGAAGCCGTCGCGGTTGACGTCATAGGCGCGCGAGGCCTTGTCGGGCGTGTCGTTGAACTTGGACGACATGGCGCCCATGGCATCGAACAGGTTCGACATGGTCCAGTCGAGATCCTCGTGCCCTCCGGCGAAGACCATGTCCTGCTTGCCCCACTGGATGAGCTCGGCGGCGTTGCCGATGCAGTGCGCCGAGGTCGAGCAGGCCGACGTTATCGTATAGTTCACGCCGTGGATCTTGAACCAGGTCGCGAGTGTTGCCGAAGCCGTGGACGACATGGCTTTCGGCACGGCGAAGGGGCCGATGCGCTTCGGCGAGCCCTTCTCGCGGGTCGTGTCGGCCGCCTCGACGATGGTGCGCGTCGATGGTCCGCCGGACCCCATGATGATGCCGGTGCGCTCATTGGTGATGTCGTTCTCCTCCAGCCCGGCATCGGCAATGGCCTGCTCCATCGCGACATGGTTCCAGGCGCCGCCCTTGGAGAGAAAGCGCATGGCTCGCCGGTCGACCAGTTCCGTCGGGTCGAGCGTCGGCGCGCCCCAGACCCGGCATCGGAAGCCGTGCTCGGCGAACGCCTCTGAATAGCTGATGCCCGACTTGGCATCGCGCAGCGAGGCCTTGACCTCCTCGGCATTGTTGCCGATCGACGAAACGATACCGAGGCCGGTGACTACGACGCGTCTCATGTCGCTCTCCCTGGGGCTTTGAGGCGGGTCGCCCGCATCTGTTGAAAGTGCCGCGGCCTATGCCGCATCCTGCTTGAACAGACCGACCCGCAGGTCGGAAGCCTTGTATATGGTCTCACCGTCGGCCTTTAGCCAGCCGTCGCCGATGCCGAGCACGAGGCGGCCGCGCATCACGCGCTTGAAGTCGACGCCGTATTCCACGCGCTTGACATCCGGCGTGACCATGCCGCTGAACTTGACCTCTCCGGTGGAGATGGCGCGCCCCTTGCCGGGTTCGCCGAGCCAGCCGAGGAAGAATCCCGTCATTTGCCACATGGCGTCGAGGCCGAGACAACCCGGCATGACTGGATCGCCGATGAAGTGGCAATCGAAGAACCACAGGTCGGGCTTCACGTCGAGCTCGGCCCGGATATAGCCCTTGCCGAATTCACCGCCCTCAACCTGCACATCGGTGATGCGGTCGAACATGAGCATGGGCGGTGCCGGAAGCTGCGCATTGCCCGGGCCGAACAGCTCGCCGCGGGCACAGGCCAGGAGGTCTTCGTAACTGTAGCTGGATTTCGTCTGCGCCATGTAGTCTCGTTCTCATTCGCCGCCCTGCCGGGCCTTTTGGTCGTGTCTCCCTATCACAGCTTGTTTGCGGTAGGAAACAGGATCGCGCCATTATCCGGCGCCCGAATCGCGTGCTCTTGTGCATGGAGGCTCTATTGATCGCTTTTGCGTCCCGGAATATATGTGGGGCAGGCAAATGGCGTTCCTGATGCCGTACGAAATGACGCGAGAAGGGCAGGAAAGGTTTCCTTGACCGCTTTACGGACCCAACCGAACGGTGCCACGCTTGAGAAGCGCGTGCGCGAGGCGGGCCTGCGCCCCACGCGCCAGCGCGTCGCCTTGGCGCAGCTCCTGTTCGCGGAGGGCGACCGCCACATCTCGGCGGAGGAGTTGCACGAGGAAGCGCTGGGCGCCGGCGTCCGCGTTTCGCTGGCCACCGTCTACAACACGCTGCACCAGTTCACCGAGGCGGGCATGCTGCGCATCCTGCCGGTCGAAGGCTCGAAGACCTATTTCGACACCAATACCTCCGACCACCATCACTTCTTCCTGGAAGGCGAGAACCGCCTCGTCGACATTCCGGAAGGACCGGTGAGCGTGTCGAACCTGCCTGCCCCGCCCGACGGCATGGAGATCGCCCATGTCGACATCATGGTGCGGCTGCGCCCGCGCAGGCGGTAAGTCCCGGGCGCGGCAGCGTTCAGGCTTCTGCCAAAGTTGGATGTGCTTCAGGCGCAAGCTGGGTGGAAAAGCCGCTACTCCTCTATGATTTCGTCGGGATAAACCCCCCAGAGCGTGGCCTGGCGGATCCAGCCGGTGTGTCTGTTGAAATCCATGCGGCACCATTTTCCGTCGCATTCGCGTACCTCGCCGATCGCGCCGGGCTCCACTTCGGCCACCCGCTGCGCGTCCTCCCTCGGCCTGGCCAGGAGCGGCAGCGTCGTCGCCTTGCCCTTGAACCAGGGCGCGACGATGCCCGTGCGCCGGCCGGACAGGAGCGCCTGGTTGATCCAGCCTTCCGCCCCGTCGGCATCGCGCACCTGCCGCCAATTGTCATACTCCTGTATGATCTCCATCGGCAGGCCGCTTTTCGTGTAGAGCCATTTCACGGCGTAGCTGGTCCCCGGACCCACGCGCATGTTAACCCGCCCCGACTTGAGGCTGACGAAGCGCGGCAGCGGCAGGCCGCTGGGACCGCGCTCGGCCGCTCGCGCCTCGTTCGCCGAAACGGGCGGGGCGCCGGACACGACAATGGCCACCATGCATATCAGCACAAACACAAACCAGGCACGGGCCCAACGCGGCATACGAATACTCCCAGGCGAGATGGGGCTGCGCGGGTAGATGAAAAGCCCGACGCACCCCCGCAAAACGTGCGTTTTGCCTTTTTCTTTGTCTTCGCAGCGCCCGCTTGGTAGACACGAGGCCGTGGCCATAATGCGGGAGCCGCCTTGGCCCGCAGTGTCGCCGGTCTTGGTTAAAGAGGTCTCAACGGGAGGGGCGGTACGAGGTGCCGATGACCAGCAGGAAAAAGCCACTCGTCGTCATTACGCGCAAGCTGCCCGACCAGGTCGAGACGCGCATGCGGGAGCTTTTCGATGCGCGGCTGAACATCGACGACAGGCCTATGAGCCAGCCGGAGCTGGTCGCCGCGGTCAAGGAGGCGGATGTCTTGGTGCCCACCATCACCGACAGCATCGATGCCGCCCTCGTCGCCCAGGCGGGCGAGCAGCTCAAGCTGATCGCCAACTACGGAAACGGTGTCGACAATATCGACGTGCCGGCGGCGGCGGAAAAGGGAATCACCGTCACCAACACGCCCAATGTGCTCACCGAGGACACGGCCGACATGACCATGGCGCTGATGCTGGCCGTGCCGCGGCGGCTGACCGAAGGCGCCGCAGTGCTCACCGACGACGGCAAGTGGGCAGGCTGGTCGCCCACCTGGATGCTCGGCCGGCGCATCTGGGGCAAACGGCTCGGCATTGTCGGCATGGGCCGCATCGGCACGGCCGTGGCGCGCCGCGCCAAGGCCTTCGGCATTTCCATCCACTACCACAACCGCCACCGCGTGGCGCCGATGATCGAGGACGAGCTGGAGGCCACCTATTGGGACAGCCTCGACCAGATGCTCGCCCGCATGGACATCATCTCCGTCAACTGCCCCTCGACGCCAGCGACCTTCCACCTTCTGTCGGCGCGGCGGCTGGCGCTGATGCAGCCCTCCGCCTACGTCGTAAACACCGCCCGCGGCGACGTGGTCGACGAGGATGCGCTCATTCAGATGATCGAGGAGGGCAAGCTGGCCGGCGCCGGCCTCGACGTCTTCGAGCACGAGCCGGCGGTCAACCCGAAGCTGGTGCGCCTGGCGGCCAACGGCAAGGTGGTCATCCTCCCGCACATGGGCTCGGCCACGATCGAAGGGCGCATCGACATGGGCGAGAAGGTGATCATCAACATCCGTACCTTCTTCGACGGCCATCGCCCGCCCGACCGCGTGCTGCCGCGCAAGATTTGACCGGACACGAATGCGCTATTGCTTCCCGATCGCCGCTTCCAGCACTGTGTAGATACGCGGGTCCGACGACTGCGCGACATTGAAGCGCATGTAGTTCCTTGCGGATTGTGAAAGGGAAAAGACATTGCCGGGGGCGAGCACGACGCCTTCGGCAAGGGCGCTCCGCGCGATATCCGCCGCGTCCAAAGCGCCTGGAAGGCGGCACCAGAGGAACATGCCCGCCCTCGGCTCGATCCATGGGGTCACGCCGATCGATTCGAGGCGTGCGCGCGTCAGCGCCATCGCGCGCGACAGGCTGGCCCTCAGCCCGTCAATGTGCTTGCGGTAGGTGCCGTCCTGCAGAATGGCGAGAACGAGTTGCGAAGACATGTGCCCGCCGCCGAAGGATGTGGCGATCTTCAGGTCGACCAGCCGCTCGATCCAGTCGCGCCGCGCGGTCACGTATCCGCAGCGTACGGATGCCGACAGGGTCTTCGAGAAGCTGCCGATATGCACGACCCGCTCCAGGCCGTCGAAGGCGGCAAGCCGTGGCGAGGGCTCGTACTCGAAGTCGGAGAATATGTCGTCCTCGACAACGGTCAGGTCGTGCTCTTCCGCGAGCTTGAGAAGCCGGTGCGCGGCAAGGGGCGAGAACGTCGCGCCGGTCGGGTTGTGGAGCGCCGAATTGGTGATGTACAGGCGCGGCTTGTGCTCAGCCAGCGTCCGCCCGAAAGCCTCCATGTCCGGTCCCGACGGCGTGTAGGGGACGCCGACGATCTTCGCCCGGTGGGCGCGCAAAAGAGCGTGGAAATTGAAGTAGCAGGGGTCGTCGACGGCGACTGTATCGCCCGGCTCGATCAAGAGACGGCATAGCAGATCGATGGCCTGGGTGCCCGATTCCGTCAGCATGATCTGGTCCGGCGCGGCTTCGATGCCGTGCTCGCCCATCCTGCGGGCGAGCAGCCGCCGCAGGGGCGCCAGCCCGAGCGGCGTTCCGTAGTCGGTCAGCGTCGCGTCATCGCTGCGGGCAAGGCGGCGCAGAGCACGCCGGATGGCCGCTTCCGGCATCCACGATGCAGGCAGCCAGCCGCAACCGGGCTTCAGGATTCCATCCCCGGCCTCGAGCGATTGCCGCGAGACCCAGAATGGATCGACCGAACGGTCGAGCCGTGGACCGATCTCCACAAGGGACAGCGGGGTCGGTTGGGAGGTGACGAAAAAGCCCGAGCCGCGCCGCGAGGTGATGGCGCCTTCGGCGATCAGCCGATCATAGGCTTCGACGACGGTGGATTTGGACACCCGCATGGTTTCGGCGAGGCGGCGAATGGACGGTAGCTTCGCACCGGGCAGCAGCGCGCGCGAGGAGATCCGCTGCCGGATCGTCCCCATCACGTGCTCCACCAATGTCCCGCCCCGGCCTTCGGGCGCCGCCTCGTCTTCGTTCTGTACTGCTCTCATGACCATGACAGTTCATCAGGATTGTCATGCATTTTCACTGGCAAGTTCCATCGGCGCAACCGATACAGGATGAAAAAGAGGCATGCGATGGACAAGTTGGTAAGTGGGTGGGGCAATGGGCTGCTCGGTGTGTTGATCTTCAGCGGATCGCTCCCGGCGACCCGCGTTGCGGTTGCCGATTTCGATCCGGTGTTTCTCACCGCGGCAAGGGCGGCCGTCGCCGGGCTCCTGGCGGCGATGCTGTTGCTTGCCTTTCGGCAGAAGCGGCCTCGGCGGGGCGATCTCGGCGCACTGGGCCTAGTGGCGCTTGGCGTGGTGGTGGGCTTTCCCCTGCTGACGGCGATCGCCCTACAGCACATGACGTCGGCACGCTCTATCGTCTTCATCGGCCTTCTGCCGCTTGCGACAGCCATGTTCGGCGTATTGCGCGGCGGTGAAAGACCGCGCCTCGCTTTTTGGCTGTTCTCGGCAATGGGCAGCGCGCTTGTCGTCGGGTTTGCCTTCAGCGTCGGGGCAGACGCGACGACTTCGGGCGACCTTCTGATGCTCGCCGCCATCCTCGTGTGCGGACTTGGCTATGCGGAAGGCGCGAAGCTTTCCCGCAGGCTCGGCGGCTGGCAGGTCATATCCTGGGCACTGGTGCTGTCGCTGCCGGTAATGCTGGTTCTCGCCTGTTCGCTCATGCCGGCCTCCTGGCAAGGCATCGGCGGGCCGGCATGGTTGGGCCTGGTCTATGTCTCGCTCTTCAGCATGCTGATCGGCTTCGTATTCTGGTATCGCGGCCTCGCGCAGGGCGGCATCGCCTCCGTCGGCCAACTGCAATTGCTTCAGCCCTTTTTCGGCCTGGCGCTGGCCGCAACGCTGCTGCATGAGACCGTCAGCCTATCGATGCTCGTGACGACCGTCGCCGTGATCCTGTGCGTCTTGGCCGCCAGACGATTTGCCAACTAGGGCAGAAGAAGTGAAGACCGGTCTCCCGCGCGCGGGTTACGCAGAAGCAGATCGGGCCGGGTCAGGAACCGGCTTTATGTATGCCGAAGCGGATCGTCTCGAAGCGTGCCGACAGCGCGTCGTACATCAGGAGCCGCCCGACCAGCGGCTCGCCGATGCCGGTGATGAGCTTGATGACCTCCATCGCCTGCAGCGAGCCCATGACGCCGGTCAGCGCGCCGACGATACCGGCCTCCGCGCAGGACGGCACGACGCCTTCGGGCGGCGGATTGGGAAAGAGGTCGCGATAGCCGGGCAGGGCAGTGCCGTCGGCACGCCTTTCATACGGCTTGAGCACGGTGAGCGAACCGTCGAAGCGGCCCACCGCCGCCGTCACCAGCGGCCGGTTTTCCGCCGCACAGGCATCCGCCAGCGTGTAGCGCGCGGAGAAATTGTCCGATCCGTCCACCACCACGTCGTAGCTGGCGACGAGCGGCCGCGCATTCGCCGCGTCCAGCCGTGTCAGATGAGTCTCGACCGCCACATGCGGATTCAGCCGTCCGATCGCCATACGGGCGCTGTCCACCTTGGCCGCGCCGACCGAACCGGTGTCGTGGATGACCTGGCGCTGCAGATTGGACAGCGAGACCCGGTCGTCGTCGACGATGCCGAGCGTTCCAACGCCCGCCGCCGCCAGATAGGCCAGGACCGGTGCGCCCAGGCCGCCCGCGCCGAGCACCAGAACGCGCGCGCGTTTCAGCTTCTGCTGTCCCGCGCCGCCGATCTCCGGCAGCACGATATGGCGCGCATAGCGCTCCAGTTCCTCGGCGGAAAGAGCAGGGGAAAATTCATTCATGCGTAGACCATAGCGCGCCGATCGCGTCTTGTCAGGCGCTGGCCGGCATGACCGTTCCGCCCGCCACCGTGAGGAACTGGGCGCGCCCTTCAAGGCTGGAAAAAAGCGAGGCTTCCGTGCCGGTCATGAACGCCTGGCAGTTCAACTCCTCCAGGATGTCGAACAGGGCTGCGCGCCGTCCGGCGTCGAAATGGGCGGCGATTTCGTCGAGAAGCAGGATCGGCGCCGTGCCCGAAAGCTCCGCCGTCAGGCGCGCATGGGCGAGCACGAGGCCGACGAGCAGCGCCTTCTGCTCGCCGGTGGAGCAGTTTTCGGCCGGCATGTCCTTCGGTGCATGGCGCACGCGCAACTCGCTGCGGTGCGGCCC
>NZ_JBHSUM010000082.1:0-18627 GCF_042660605.1 Nitratireductor sp. GCM10026969 | reverse complement strand
GACGTCCGAGCGGCTGCCGGCCACGACGAGACAAGGTCCCGCCTTCCTTTCATCGCGTGCCGGGCGGTCCCCGTCGCCGGAGCGAAGGCCGCCACCGAGCGCCTCGGCAACGCTGCTGGCGCCGACGGCCAGCAATGGGCGTGCTTCACCCCTTGGGCCACCAAGCACCGCGCCTATCGTCTCGATATCGGTCTGATCGCAGGCGTCGAACAGAAGCCGGCGCTCGCCGCCGCGGATCAGATCGGCAAGCCGCTCGCGCAGGCTCGGCGCGCCTTCCGTGATCTCGGGGCGTGATATGAGGCGCAGTGGATCGAGCCCCTGTCGCGCCAGGTGGACACGCAGATCGGCTTCCGTCATCGGCGTGATCGGATGGTTGCGCATCACCGGATGGCGGTCGATGCGATGCACGTTGCCGTCCACGCCGCGCGCGAACAGATTGCCGAACGCGCAGTAGCGGCCAAGGCTCGGCTGTCCGCCGACCACCGCCAGAAGCACCGGCGCGAGATCGCGTTCCAGGGCAGCCAACGCGGCCCCTATGCTGCCGGTTTCGGGGGAGGAATCGAAGGTCGAGCAGACCTTGTAATGGACGACGCGCGGGGCGAGTGCCTTCAACACAGGCGTCATCGCCTCGATCCTTGCCGTGACGGCGGCGGCAGGCAGCGAGCGAAGCTCGGTGGCGATGCCGATCGCATCGAAACTCTCGTCGGCAATCCCTGCCGGATCCGGCGGCTCGAGGAACAGGCGGACGCGTCGTCCGGTCCGCGCGAGCGTCGCCAGAGTGTCGGAGGCGCCGGTGAAATCGTCGCCGATGAAGAGGTAGTCGACGCCCGCGCCCATGTTCATTTCCCGAAGAAACCGAGGGCTGCCTTCAGTTCCGGCAGGCGCTTCGCCGCCGCCTCGAGCGGCACGCCGGAGGCGATGGCCTCGTAGGCCTGGCGCAGGCTCTTCACACCGGCCGCCGGACCATCCGGATGAGCCAGGATGCCGCCGCCCGCCAGAAACATGAAGTCGGCCGACCCGACCGCTTCGCGGGTCGCAGGCATTGTCCCCGCCCACTGTCCGGAAGAGAAGACGGGCAGAACCGCATCCTTCTCGTCCGGCGCATCGGCAGCGAGCGGCTGCAGGCAGCGGCGGGCGGCGGACGCCACCTCCTCGGCTGGATCCGAGAACTTGCCGCCGATCCCGTGGACATGCATATGATCGATGCCGGCGAGCCGATAGAGCGCCTGATAGGCGCCGAAGCCGATGCCGAGCGCCGGATGGCGCGAAAAGGCACCGAAGCCGTTCCGATGGCCGTGGATGGCGAGCGGCGTCGCGCGCCGGAGGGTCTGGAGCGCCGACAGGCCGCACCAGTTGAGGCTCGCCATGACGCAGGACCCGCCCTCGGCTTCGACAAGATCGGCATGCCGGCGCATGGCGTCGGTCTCGTCGGTGATGTTGAAGGCCACCATGACGTCGCGGCCGGTGCGCTCGCGGTGCTTGCGAACCCGGCGCATCACCGCCGGCACCCGCTCGGCAAGGGGGGCGTGGTCCGGATCGGCGCAAATCTCGTCATCCTTGATGAAGTCGACACCCGCCGCGCAAAGAAGGTCCACGAGTTCGGCGATCTCCTCGGCGCGCATGCCGACATTGGGCTTGATGATGGTGCCGAAGAGAGGTCTGTTCTCGATGGCAAGCTGCCGGCGCGTCCCCGCCACGCCGAGGCGCGGCCGCTCGAAGCGGATTCGGAAAGCCTGTGGGAGCGCGACATCGACCAGCCTGAGGCCGGTCACCTCTCCGAGGTCGTAGAGATTGCCGGCGAGCGTCGCGGCAAGGGTGGGCAGGTTGGCACCCATATTGGCGGTCGGGAAGGCGATCGTCACCCGTGCACGCCTGTAAGGCCCGCCGGCGCCCTTGCGTTCAAGATAAGCACTCTCGAGACTGGGAGCCTCCCGGGGCGCGAGTTCCGTAACCGACACGACCTCCGCCGCCGCCCGCGCGCGCAGTGCATCGGTTTCGCCGGCAACCCGGACGAAGGTCCCGCTGCTCTGCTCACCGGCCATCACCGCCGCTACCTCTCGAGGATCGAGCGGCGTTTCGACGATGTACTGCGCCTCGATGGTCTCCGCCTTCATGCGCGCCTCACAGTCGTGAAAGGTCCGGGAAGGGGCGAACGGGATCCGAGCCGTCCCACTCTTCCGCGGCGGCGCGGATGATGTCGAACAGCCTGCCCTTGGGGCCGACGACCTCGGAAAGTTCGATCACGGTGCCGGGATGGGCCTCGCGGTCGAAATAGACGAAGCGGCCGTTGGCGCCGACCTTCCCGCTCATCTTCTGGCGAAAGCCTTCCGCCTCCATGCGTGCAAGGTCGGCATCGTAGGCCTGTGTCCAGTAGGCCACGTGCTGAAGGCCGCTGTGGCCGGCGCGGAGGAAATCGCGATACATGGAGGGCGCGTCGTTGCGTATCTCGATCAGTTCGACCTGGAGGGGACCGCTGTTGGCGAGGGCGACCGCATTGTGGACATCGTAGGGCTGGCCGTCATAGCGGTAGTCCTCGATCGGCACCTTGGGATTGTAGAACCACGGGCCGACGCCCATGACGGAATGCCAGTGGGCCATGGCGGCTTCGATGTCGTCCACCACATAGCCGAGCTGGCGGATCGCACCCAGAAATCTGCTCATATTGAAACCTATTGCATGACGAGTTTGGGGAGCCACGTCGAGACCGCCGGAACCGCGGTGACGACGAGCAATGAAAGCAGCAGCGGCAGAAGAAACGGCAGCACGCCGCGGATGACCGCGTGAACGGGCATTCTGGCGACGATGGAGACCATGTAGAGGCTCATGCCGATCGGCGGGGTGAGCAGGCCGATCATCAGGTTGAGAACGAAGACGATGCCGAGTTGCAAGGGATCCACCCCCGCCGCGTGAAGGGCGGGGGCGACGATCGGCGCGATGATCAAGATGGCGGCGATCGATTCCAGCACCATGCCAACGACGATCAAGAGAAGATTGACCAGAAGCAGCAGGACGAAGGGATCGTCGGAAAGGCCGAGCAGCAAGGCCCCCGCCTTGGCCGGAACCCGGTCGAGGGTGAGCACCCAGGCGAAGACGGCGGCGGTCGACACGATGAAGAGGATGCTGGCGGTCGCCTCCACTGTCTCGCGCAGGCTTTTCCAGACCGCCCGCAAGGTCAGGGTCCGGTAAACCGCGAAGCCGATCAGGAGCGCATAGGCCACCGTGACGCCGGCCACCTCGGTGGGGCCGAAGAAACCGCTCAGGAGACCGCCGATCAGAAGCACCGGAGTCAAAAGCGCGGGAAAGGAGACCAGCGCCTTCTTGGCCACCGCCCGCAGGGAAGGGCTGACGGTGTCACGGGGGAGATCGTAGAGGCGGGCGATCACAGCCACCTGAACCATCAGGAAGAGCGTGATCAGGACTGCCGGAATGATGCCCGCGATCAGGAGCTGGATGGCCGAGACGTTGGCAACGCTTGCGTAGATGATGATCGGGATCGACGGCGGAAAGATCGGCCCGACCGTGGCGGAGGCGATGGTGATGCCGGCGGCGAACTTCCTGTCGTAGCCCTGGCCGGTCATCTGGTCGATCTGGATCTTGCCCAGCGCGCCGATATCGGCGAGTGCGGCCCCGGAAACACCGGAGAAGATCAGGCTGACGAGGATCGACACCTGCGCCACCGCGCCGCGAATCCGGCCGACGATGAGGCGCACAAGATCGAAGATATGCGTCGTCACCCCCATCGCATTGAGCAGACTTGCCGCGAGGATGAACAGCGGGACGGCGAGAAGCGGCGTCGAATCCAGCGCGTTGACGGCGCGCTGCGCAAGCACGTTGACCGGCAACCCATAGACGATCATCACCAGCGCCGAGGAAAGCCCGAGCGAGACGGCAACGGGAGCGCCGAGCGCGAGTGTCACGGCGAAGAGGGCAAGCAGGATGAGGCTCATGACGGCGCACCGTCCTTCCCGGAGGCTGGGTCACTGAAAATCCCGGCAAGACGGACGACCGCCACGAGCAAAAGAAGGACGAACGACAGGAGGGCGGGTGCGTAGAACAGCCAGTTCGGCATGCCGATCGCCGGCGTGGCGAACTTTCCGGCCCGGGAGAGGAACGACTGGAAGCCGTAGAGCGTGAGCATGCAGAAGACCAGCACGGCGATCTCCACGAAGGCGTGTGCGTAGCGGCGCAGATGCCGGGGCAGCATCATCGGCACCAGATCGACCGCCACATGCTGTCCGCGCAGGGCCAATAGCGGTACGCAGAGAAAGACGACGCCGATGCCGCTGAAGCGCGCGAATTCGTCCGCCCAGGGCATACCGAGATCGAACACGTTGCGCCCGACCACCTGGCCGAAGACGAGCACGAACATCAGCGCCAGGAGGAGGATCGCAACGGTGCGGCAGGCCAGAGAAACGGTGTCCAACAGGCGGCCTGCCGCAGTGACGGTGTTCCCGATAGGCATCGTCCCGCTCGACCCGCCTTTAGCCGATAGCCCGGATCTTCTCGTAAAGCGCGCCGTACTCGTCGCCGAAACGCTCCTGGACGAGCTTCTGGACCGAACTGCGGAAGGCTTCGATCTCCAGGCCGTCGTCGGGGCCGATCACCGTCATGCCCTGCTCGCGCAGCGCCTGGGTGTCCTTTTCCTCATTGTCCTGAATGGCGCTGGTGGCGCGCTCGCGGATCTCGGCCGATGCCGCGCTAACGGCTTCCTTCTGCGCGTCCGAAAGACCCTGCCATACATCCTCGTTCATGACGACGACCTCGGCGTTGGACATATGACCGGTAAGCATGAGGTGCGACTGCACCTCATAGAGCTTGACGTTGAGGATGACGTTCACCGGGTTCTCCTGGCCGGCGACGACACCGGTCGCGAGTGCCGTCGGCACCTCCGACCAGTCTACCGGAACGGCCGCCGCGCCCAGGCCTTCGACAGCCGTCGTGTAGATGGGAAAGGGCACGGCGCGAATCTTTTCGCCGGCGAGATCGGCGGGCGAATAGACCGGCTTGTTGGCGGTGAGATGCCGGCGACCGAAATAGTGGGCGTAGATGACACGCACATTGGCCGCTTCGATCAGTCCCTGATTCAGTTCCTGCATCACCGGCGAACCGACATCCATCACCTTCATCAGATGATCGACATCGCGGTAGAGGTATGGCGTGTCGAGAGCGGCGAAGGGCGCATAGAGGGAACCGATCCCGCCCGCCGTATTGTGCGACAAGGCGATGGTGCCGAGCGAGACGGCCTCGGCAAGCTCCTGCAGCTTGCCCAATTGCGAGGAGGGAAAGACCTCGACAGCCAGATCTCCCTCCGAGTGCTTGGCCACCGCCTCCGCGAACCAATCCGCCTGCCCACCGGCAACGCTCGCCGGCTCGTTGTTGTGTCCGTAACGCAGCGTCAGCGACTGCGCGCGCGAGCGGCCTGGAAGCATGGCGGCCGCGCCTGCGCCGAGGCCGAGCGCGAGCGGCGACCGGCGGTTGATGCGTGGCGAAGCGATGTGTGTCGATGTCCGGTTCATCGGATCCTCCCATGATTTGTTCTGACGTGCCGTAGACGGCTGCCTTGTCTTATCTCTCCCAGCATGCTGCCTACTTGACACAAAGCTAGGAACTCTCATGCTTCTGGTCAAACCGGAAAGAATGAGGTTTTTTGAGGTGTCATCAGCTCAAGGAAACGGTCCGCCGGTGCCGCTCATGAGCGACATCGCGGAGGCGGCACAAGTCTCTCTGGCCACCGTCGACCGGGTGCTCAACCGGCGCAAGGGCGTGAAGACGCGCACCGTCCGGCGCGTGCTCGATACGGCGCTCGCCCTCGGCTATGTCAGCGAGGCGGAACATGCGCGGCTCTCGCGCCCGCGTCCGCCGAATGTCGTCTTTCTGCTGCCGATGGGCGGGAACCCCTATCTCCGGCTGCTCGGCGACCGGGTCCGGGCTATCGCGCAATCCAAGTCGCGCGACGAAGCGCAGGTGCGGTGCTTCTTCATCGAAAGCTTCGACGCCAAGGCGCTCGCCGGCGCAATCCGGCATCACGCCGCCTGGGCCGACGGCATAGCCTTCATGGCCATAGACCATCCGCTGGTGCGCGAAGCGGTCGAGGAAGTCTCCGCCTCCGAGCGGCGCATCGTGACGATCATCTCCGACCTGCAGCATTCGCTGCGCGACGCCTATGTGGGCCTCGACAACCAGGCCGCCGGACGCACTGCCGGATACCTGCTCGGCCGGTTCTGCCGGGCGCAAACGGGCAGCGTCGCGCTAGTCGCGGGAAGCCGCAACTACCGGGCTCACGCGGAGCGTGAGATGGGCTTTCTGGGGCTCCTGGAAGAGACGTATCCGGGGTTGCGGGTGGTCGGAATGCGCGAGGGTCATGACGACCGCGAGGAGAACTATCGCCACGCCATGTCCCTTCTGGAACAGAACGCGGATCTCGCCGGCATCTACAATGTCGGCGGCTCGTCCGACGGGATCGGGCGCGCGCTGCGCGAGAAGGGAAAGTCCGGCGACATCGTCTTCATCGGCCACGGCCTGACGGGCGACACGCGCCGGCTTCTCATCGAAGGCACCATCGATGCGGTGATCAACTCGGATCCCGACGTGCTCCTGGCTTCGGCGCTGCGCATCTTCGAGGATCTCCAGCGGGGCGACATCGCGAATCCGGCCGCGCTGCCGCCCGTCAAGATGGACATCATCTTCCGCGAAAACCTTCCCCCTGCCCAGTCGGTGGGTGGCGGGCCGGCATCGCGCGGCGTCCGCCGGCCGTCATGAGAGGCCGGCGCGTTCAGGCCGGCGTCAACGCGCCAGCCAGCCGCCATCGACCGGCAGCACCGCGCCGTGTACGTAGCGCGCGGCGTCCGAGGCCAGGAAAACGGCAGCCCCGCCCAAATCCGATGGTTCGCCCCAGCGTCCGGCGGGAATGCGGTCGAGAATAGCCTGATAGCGCTGCTTGTCCTCGCGCAGGGCCTTGGTATTGGCGGTGGCGATGTAGCCCGGAGCGATGGCGTTCACGTTCAGACCGCTCGCCGCCCACTCGCAGGCAAGAATCCTTGTGAGGCCCAGAACGCCGTGCTTTGCCGCCGTGTAGGAGGAGACCCGTATTCCGCCCTGGAAGGATAGAAGCGAGGCGATGTTGACGATGCGCCCGCCCGCGCCGCGATCGAAGGCAGCCCGCGCGAACGCCTGGCTCAAGAGGAAGACGGCCTTGAGGTTGATGTCGATCACGTCGTCCCAGTCCGCCTCGGCGAAGTCGACCGCTTCGGCACGCCGAATGATTCCGGCATTGTTGACCAGGATATCCAGCCCCTCCCCCGCCCGCGCGACCTCCTCGACATGCCGGGCGCCGGCCGCCGGGTCGGCAAGGTCGAGCACAAACGGCTCGGCGCTGCCGCCGGATGCGCGGATCCGCCCGACGGTCTCGTCCATCGAAGAGCGTCCGGCGCAGACGACATGCGCACCCGCCTCAGCCAGAGCGAGCCCGATGGCCTGGCCGATGCCGGTGTTGGCGCCGGTCACCAGTGCGCGACGTCCTGAAAGATCGAACAGGCCCATCTCAATCTCCATTGTCCACCACCATGACGTCCTGCAATCGACATTGCCCCGGCCGCCTGCCGAATAACGCTGGAGCAACGCCTGTCCGGAACGGGCGACCGGCCGGTGGGCGTCAATCGTCGCGAAGCGGCTCGACGACGAACTTGCCGCCCTGGTAGACTGCTTCGGGTGCGTCCTTCGCCGGCGCGGGGCCGGCCTCGACCTCGTCGCGGTAGACGGCCGAATTGTCCTTGGGCCGCCAGCCGATATAGGCGGCGTGGCTGTTGTCCCACCAGCGCTCGTCGTTGTCCGATATTCCGTAGAGCGTCGGGCAACGCAGGCGCGGGACGGCGAAGACGCGCTCGACCAGCGAGACGAAATCGTCCGGGCTCAGCCAGGTGGCGAGCATGCGGCGGTCCTTCGGCTTGGGAAAGCACGAGCCGATGCGCACGATCGCCGTCTCCATGCCGAAGCGGTCGTAATACATCCGCGCCAATCCCTCGGCGAAGTGCTTGGACAGGCCGTAGAGCGTGTCGGGCCGTGGTATCGCCGCGTGATCGAGATGCTGATCCTGGGTGTACATGCCGATCACGTGGTTCGAGCTTGCAAGAAAGATGCGGTTGCAACCGGCCCGGCGCGCCGCCTCGTAAATGTGAAACGTGCCGTGGATGTTGGCGTTGGAGATGACGGAGAAGGGCCCTTCGACCGACTTTCCTCCAAGATGGACGATCCCGTCACAGCCCTCCACCAGGCGATAGACGGCCTCCTTGTCGCCGAGGTCGCATTGAACGCATTCCTCGTGCGCCGCGGCCGGGCCAAGATCGCCGATGTCGGAAAGGCGCAGCGTTTCGGCGAGACCGGCAAGCCTTTGCCGCGCCAGTTTGCCGAGATTGCCGCCGGCGCCGGTGATGAGAAGTCGCTTCAGCATTTTCAGGCTCATTCGATCAGGTTGGGCAGTGTCAGCGAGATGGCGGGAACATACGTCGTCAGAAGCAGCGCGACGAGGATGGCGGTATAGAACGGCCAGATCGTGCGCACCGCGTCCTGGATCTTCACCCCACCCACCACGCAGCCGACGAACAGGCAAGCCCCCACGGGCGGCGTACACAGGCCGAGACCGAGATTCATCATCATGATGATGCCGAACTGGATCGGGTCGACGCCGATCGAGATCATGACCGGCAGAAAGATGGGCGTGCAGATGAGGATGAGCGCGGCCATGTCCATGATCATGCCGAGGGCCAGGAGGATGATGTTCAGCATGAGAAGGATGACGAGCGGGTTGTCGGAGACGAAGGTGAGCCCCGCCGCGAGGAGTTCGGGAACGCGGTAAAGCGCCAGGAGATAGGCGAAGGCGGAGGCGCAGCCGACCAGGATCATCACCAGCGAGGTGGTGATGACGGCACGCAGAACCGCCTGCCTGAACTTCTCCCAGGTCAGTTCGCGATAGACCAGCGCCGTCACGACGATTGCATAGATGGCCCCGACGGCACCGGATTCGGTGACGGTCATGATGCCCGACAGCACGCCGCCGACGATGATGATCGCCGTCAGCAGGCCCGGGATGGCCACAACGAAGCTGGTCAGCAGGAACGCCCAGCCGGGAAAGGTTTCGGACCGGTAGCCGCGCTTGACCGCCACCAGATAGGCGGCCACGCCGAGGCACAGGCACATCAGGATTCCCGGCACGATACCGGCGATGAAGAGCTTGGAGACGGATATGCCGCCCGCCGCCACCGCATAAAGGATCATGTTGTGGCTGGGCGGAATGACCACCCCGGCCAGCGACGAGGTGACGGTGACGTTCACGCTGTAATCCGGATCGTAACCCTTCTCTTTCATCACCGGCATTAGGATGGAGCCAAGCGCGGAAGTGTCGGCCACCGCCGAGCCGGAAATGCCGCCAAAGAGCATCGAGGAGGCAACGTTGACCAGCCCCAGACCACCGCGCACCGCGCCGACGGCCGCCGCTGCGAGGCGGACGAGCCGTGCGGCGATGCCGCCTTGCAGCATCAGTTCTCCGGCGAAGATGAAGAAGGGGATGGCGAGCAGAGAGAAGACCGAGATGCCCGACAGGATCCGCTGAAAGGCAACGAAGAGCGGCAGCCCTTCATAGAGAAATCCGGCCACCGTGGCGATGCCAAGGGCAAAGGCGACCGGAACACCGGCGACCATAAGGCCCAGGAAGGTGCCGAGAAGAAGGAGAAGACCCATCGATTTTCGTTCCTGCGGTCAGCGGCCGGGGGTGCGCCAGCGGCGATACAATGAAGCGGCCACGAAGAGGACCGTCAGCACGCCGCAGATGGCGAGCGGCGCGGCGCGCCAGCTTTCGGTCAGGCCGAGCAGTGGAATTTTGCGATGCAGGTTGGTCATCACCAGATGCCAGCCCTGCCAGGCCATGAAGCAGCCGAAGGCGATCATGGCCAGGTCGCTGACGAGCCGCAGGACGGTGCGCGGGAGCGGCGGCATCGCCTCGCGGATGAAGTCGATGCTCAAATGCGCATCGCGCCGGATGCCGACCGCTGCCCCCAGAAAGGTGACGTAGACGACGATGATGAGTGAAGCCTGCTCGACCCAGGTCGGCGTGTCGTTGAGAATATACCGGCCGTAGACGAGCCACCCGAAAATGCCGATCAGCAGAACGAGAAGAACGCCGGCGAACCAGTGGCAGAGGTCCGCCAAACGGTCGAGAAACCGTTCCACCAGGCCCGGCAGCCCGCTTTCCCGATCTTCGAGCCGGTTGTCCTTCAGCATCGCGCCATGCTCCGTGAGGCGGGACCGAAATGCAACCCGGCCCCGCATTGGCTACCGGCTCAGTTGCTCTGCTGAATGGACCGGATCAACGGCTCGAGGTCCGGATTTTCTTCGATGAAGGCGGCGTAGACGGGCTCCATGGCCGCCTGGAAGGCCGACTTGTCGGCGATCTCGTTGATCTGGATCCCGGCCTCCTCGACCCTCTTGCGGCTTTCCGCCGATCCCTCGGCCCACAGTTCACGTTGCGTTTCGGCCGCCCGGACGGCTGCCTCGCGCACGATCTCCTGATCCTCCGCAGACAGCGCCTCCCAGCTCGCCTTGGCGATGCAGATGCACTCGGGGATGATCAGGTGCTCGGTGGTCGAATAGAACTTGGCCACCTCGAAATGATTGCTCGAATCGAAGGAAGGATAGTTGTTCTCGGCGCCGTCGATGACGCCGGTCTTCAGCGACTGGTAGACCTCGCCATAGGCCATGGGCGTGGCGTTGCCGCCCATCTTGTCCACCATCTGCACATAGAGATCATTGTTCATGACCCTGAGCTTCAGCCCATCGAGGTCGTCCGGCGTCTCGATCGGACGCTTGGTGTTGTAGAAGCTGCGCGCGCCCGAATCGAACCAGGAAAGGGCGATGAGGCCGTTCTCGGCCAGAGCGTCGGCGAATTGCTGGCCGATTTCGCCGTCCATTACCTCATGCATGTGATCGAGGCCGGAGAACAGGAAAGGCAGCGACAGGACATTGGTGGCCGGAACGATCGGCCCCATCGGCCCCATGTTGAAATTCGCGAAATCGAGCGCCCCGTTGCGCGTCTGCTCGATGGCGTCCGGCTGGTCGCCGAGAACGCCGCCGTGGTAGACGGTCGCGCTGACCCGGCCTTCCGTGTTCTCGGTCACCTCCTCGGCGAACTGCTCCAGCGCGACGCTGTTTGGATAGCCTTCCGGATGGATGTTCCAGCCGCGCCAGTCCGCCGCCGATGCAATCGCTACCTGCGCCAGCAAGAAGGAGCCGGCAAGCGCGGTGGTGCAAAGAATGTTCCTCATGTGTTTCCTCCCATTGCGCCGATTGTTGTCATATAGACCAAACCACTTATAATACATGTTTGGAAACAGCGTCAACGATGATAAGACGGACACACGCTATCGCCGCACCGATTCTGCCGAGCGGCACCGGACGACAGGACAAGGATGCGAGACATGAGCAGCGAAACGGTGCGGACGCGATGGACCGGCCCGGGAAGGCAGCGCTCCGGCCGCGTGAGCCTCGTCGCCACCGTCAGCAACGACCTGCGCCGGCGCATCCTGGAAGGCCGCCTCAACATCGGGGACCGGCTGCCCAGCGAGGCCGAACTGACACGGCAATATTCGGTAAGCCGCACCGTCGTCCGCGAGGCCATCGCCACCTTGCGCTACGAGAACCTCGTCGAGGCGCGGCAGGGTGCCGGCGTCTTCGTGCGCAACAACCAGCCGGCCAACGCCGCGCCGTTCTCACAACTCGACTACGCCCGGATCTCGTCAATCATTGAGATCCTGGAGCTGCGCGCGGCAGTGGAGATGGAGGCGGCCGCGCTCGCCGCAGCGAGACGGTCGCCCGCGCAGGAAGAGGCGATCGCCGAGTGCTACGAGGACATCAACACGCTGATCGGCGCGGGAGAACCCACGCACGACGCCGATATGGCGTTCCACCTGGCCATTGCGGATGCCACAAACAATCCGCGTTTCCGCGAGTTTCTGGCACTGCTCGGTCTCGACGCCATTCCGCGAGCCATGCTGCGCCCGGGGGCGGATATACGGACGCCGAAGGATTATCTCCTCAAGATCCAGGACGAGCACCGGCAGATCGCCGATGCCATCTCCCTGCGCGACGAGCAAGCCGCCCGTGATGCGATGCGCACGCACCTGATCGGAAGCCAGCAACGCTACCGAGCGCGGCTGCGGAGCGGAAGCGCGCCGGAGCGCAATACATAGTACATCTGTTGACAGATGTATGATGAGTTGTATGATCCCGGCTGTCTTAGTGCAGCGAAAGCCTGGAGATCATGGACCCCACCGCCCTCAAATCAGCGCTCGGCTCCGGCCTGTTGTCGTTTCCCGTGACCGCGTTCGACGAAAGCGGTGCGTTCAACCGCCGCCCCTATCAGGAACATGTCGCGTGGCTGTCCGGCTTCGAGGCGGCCGCCCTTTTCGCGGCCGGCGGCACGGGAGAGTTCTTCTCGCTGTCCCCGGAGGAAGTGCCGGTGATCGTCAAGGCAGCCAAGGAGGCAGCCGGCGACACCCCGATCGTTGCCGGCTGCGGCTATGGAACCCGCGTGGCCGTGGATATCGCCAAGGCGGCGGAGGAAGCCGGCGCCGACGGGCTCCTGCTTCTGCCCCACTATCTCATCGACGCACCCCAGGAAGGCCTTTACCAGCACGTGAAGGCCGTGTGCGACGCCGTCTCGATCGGCATCATGGTCTACAACCGCAACAACTCGATCCTGAAGCCCGAGACGCTCGAGCGGCTGTGCGAGAACTGCCCCAACCTCATCGGCTTCAAGGACGGCTCGGGCGATATCGCTCTGGTGCGCGAAGTCACCGCCCGCATGGGCGACCGGCTGACCTATCTCGGCGGCATGCCGACGGCCGAGCTTTTTGCCGAGGCGTATCTCGGGGCGGGCTTCACCACCTACTCCTCGGCCGTTTTCAATTTCGTGCCGGCGCTGGCGCAGGAATTTTATCGCGCGCTGCGGGCCGGCGAGAGTGACGTGACGTTGCGCATCCTCAACGAATTCTTCTATCCTTTCATGAAAATCCGCGACCGCAATGCCGGATATGCCGTCTCGGCCATCAAGGCCGGCGTGCGCGTTCTCGGCTTCGACGCCGGCCCGGTGCGCGCGCCGCTGACGGATCTGACGGAGGAGGAGGTGGCGATGCTCGAAAAGCTGATCGCGCCCCACAGATCATGAAGATCGCCGAGGTCCACACACATATTCTCGACCACAGGCTCGGTCGCGCCTTCGAAAGCGCCTCCATGCGCTTCGACCGACGTCAGCACTGCCTGGTGGAGATCGTCTGCGAGGACGGCACCACGGGCTGGGGCGAGTGCCTCGGCCCGGCCCTGCCCAATGCGGCGGTCGTCAAGGCCTACGCAAAGGCCCTCCTCGGCCGCGACCCGCTGGAGACGGAAAAGCTCTGGCTGGAGCTTTATCATCTGCTGCGCGACCAGGGTCAGCGCGGGCTGACGGTGACGGCGCTGTCGGGAATCGACATCGCGCTATGGGACATCAAGGGCAAGCGTTTCGGCGCACCCGTCTCCGTTCTTCTCGGCGGGCGCTTCCGCGAAAGCGTGCGGGCCTACGCCACCGGCTGCTTCCGGCCGGTGGGCGAGGACCGTATCGCGGCCACCGTCGCCGAGGTCACAGAGTATCGGCGCCAGGGCTTCCATGCGGTGAAGATCAAGATCGGCTTCGGCGTCGAGGAGGATCTCGCGGTCATCGAAGCGGTGCGGGGCACCATCGGCCCGGACATGCGGCTGATGGTGGACGCCAATCACGGCTATGACGTCCTGGAAGCGATCGCGCTCGGCAAGGGCGCGGCGCGCTTCGGCGTCGACTGGCTCGAAGAACCAGTTCTGCCGGAGCAGCTCGGCGCCTACCAGGCCGTGCGGGCCGGCCAGCCGCTTCCCGTCGCCGGAGGCGAGACCTGGCATGGGCGTTTCGGCATGGCCGGGCCGATCGAAAGCCGCTGCATCGACATCGTCCAGCCGGACATCTGCGGCACGGGCGGTTTCACGGAGATGCGCCGCATCGCCGATCTTGCCGCCCTCCACGGCATCCGGCTGGTACCGCATGTGTGGGGGACGGCCGTCCAGATCGCCGCCAGCCTGCAATTCATCGCCGCACAGGCCCCGAACCCGCCGCGGCCAAGGCCCGTCGAGCCGATCCTCGAATTCGACCGCACGGACAATCCGTTCCGCCAGGCCGTGGTCAAAACGCCGCTCGAGCATGAGAACGGCGTCGTGCGCATTCCCGACGGGCCGGGGCTGGGCATCGAGATCGATCGGGCAGCACTGGAAAAATTCGCCCTCAAAGAGGCCGACGCGTGATCGAGCGAAAATATTCGGGCGAAGAGCCCAGGACGCCTATGCCGGCCGGTGCCACGGATACGCAGATGCACATGTATCTGTCGGGCTTTCCCGCCAAGCCCAGCGCGCCGGCCCTTCCCGAAGGGCTGCCCGGGCCGGACGACTACCGGCAGGTGATGGCGTGGCTCGGCATCGAGCGCGTGGTCATCACCCAAGGCAACGCGCATCAGGCGGACAACGCCAATCTCCTGGCCTGCCTCCGCGCAATGGGCCCCGTTGCCCGCGGCGTCGCCGCCATTACGGGCGAGACGACCGACAGGGAGATGGAGGCGCTGCACGCGGCAGGCGTGCGCGGCGCACGCATCATGGACCTGCCGGGCGGTGCGGTCGGGCTGGAGGCAGTGGAAGCGGTCGATGCGCGGGCACACGCCTTCGGCTGGTGCATCGCCGTCCAGTTCGACGGCAATATGCTTCCGGAACATGCGCCACGGCTCGAACGGCTGCGAAGCCGCACTATCATCGACCACCATGGGAAGTTTCTTTCAAGCGGGGCCACGCCGCAGTCGCCGGAGATCGACACCCTGAAGCGGCTGATCGACGGCGGCAATTGCTGGTTCAAGTTCGCCGGCTGCTACGAATCTTCGCGTGCGGGGCCGCCGGACTACGACGATATCGCCGACGTGGCGCGCCACATGGCGGCGCATGCGCCCGAGCGCATCATCTGGGGCACGAACTGGCCGCACAATCTCATCAAGCGCACCGAGGACTATCCCGACGACGCGGCCCTTCTCGACACCGTGCTCGGCTGGGTGCCGCAAGCATACCACCGCCGGGTGCTCGTCGACAATCCCGCCGAGCTCTTCGGGTTCGCCAAGTAGACGCGCGAAAACGCCCCTGCGTTGCCTTTCAGGGGCCCTCGGAGGGGTCCGGTACAAGCTCGCCGGCTTCAAGGAGCCCCGCACACTCTTCCGCCCTGTGCCTGTCGAGGTCGTCGAGAGGGCTTCCCTCCAGAGTAACGACGGTTCCGGTGGAGGTGTAGACCACCTTCCACCGGTCGTCGCCCGTCTCGCGAACCGCAAACCGCTTCGTCATCGCCGCTGCTCCTCGTCTCCGCGCGGGATCGAACGGCTTCGAATGAAATGCGTTCCCTATCGCTTCGCCATTTCGCGCAGCGGGACCGCTCTGATCTTGTCGGCTTGGCCGGCGGTCCCGAAGCCCTCGAATTTTTCCATGCACAAGACCGTTACCGCGTCCCTGGCCGGTGCCAGATACTTGCGCGGGTCGAATTCGCCGGGTGCCTCTGCGAGGGTGCGGCGGATGGCGGCGGTGATGGCGAGGCGGATATCGGTATCGATGTTGATCTTGCGCACGCCGTGGCGGATGCCGCGCTTGATCTCCTCCATCGGAACGCCCCAGGTCGGCCTGATCTCGCCGCCATGGGCATTGATGGTTTCGCAAAGCTCCTGCGGCACCGACGAAGATCCGTGCATGACGAGATGGGTGTCGGGCAGCCGCCTATGGATCTCCTCGATCACGCCCATGGCGAGAACTTCGCCGTCGGGCTTGCGGCTGAACTTGTAAGCGCCGTGGCTCGTGCCCATCGCCACCGCCAGGGCGTCTACGCCCGTGTCGGCGACGAAGCGCTCCGCTTCCTCGGGATCGGTGAGAAGCTGATCATGGGACAGCTTGCCGGTCGCGCCGTGGCCGTCTTCCTGATCCCCCATGCCTGTCTCGAGCGATCCCAGAACGCCCAACTCACCCTCCACGGACACGCCCGCCGCGTGAGCGATCTCCACGACGCGGGCTGTGATGCCGGCATTGTATGCGTAATCAGCGGGCGTCTTGCCGTCCTCCTTGAGGGAGCCGTCCATCATGACGGAGGTGAAGCCGTGCTGGATGGCCGTGACGCAGGTGGCCAAGTTGTTGCCGTGGTCGAGATGCACGCAGACCGGGATGTGGGGATAAAGCTCGACCAGCCCGTCGATGAGCCGCGACAGGACGATGTCGTTGGCATAGGCGCGCGCGCCGCGGCTCATCTGCAGGATGACCGGGGCGCCGGCCCTGTCGGCGGCGGCCATGATGGCCAGGCCCTGTTCCATATTGCTGATGTTGAAAGCCGGCACGCCGTAGTCGTTTTCGGCGGCATGGTCGAGAAGCTGGCGCAGGGTGATGCGGGCCATTGGCAATCCTCCTTAGGCGTTCAGGTAGCTTTGGACAGTTGCGACCTCGGCTGCGGAGCCGAAGACGAGCGCGGTCTTTTCGTGGATATCGGCAGGCGTCCGGGCGAGAATGGGACCGTACCCGTCCGTCGCGGCGCCGCCCGCCTGCTCGATCAGGAAGGCTATCGGAAAGGCCTCGTAGAGGAGGCGCAAGTGCCCCTTTCCGTATCCCGGGCGGGCATCGGCCGGATAAAGGAATAGCCCGCCGTTCAACAGAATGCGGTGGAGATCTCCGACCGCCGCCGCGATCCAGCGCATATTGACGTCCTCGCCGCGCGGACCTTCGCGACCGGCCAGACAATCGTCGATGTAGCGCCGCAATCCGGGCGGGAAGTGGCGGTGATTCGAGGCGTTGAATGCGATCGTCCGGGTCTTTTCGAGAAGGTCCGGCGCCCGGCCGGCAATCCGGAACAGCCCGTCCCGAGGATCGAGAGTTGCAAGGAACACGCCCTCGCCCAGGCTGAAGCCGAGATCGACGCTATGCCCGAAGGAAACGTAGCCGGCGGCCAGGATATCGCGGCCCGGCCGGAGAAAGCTCTTCCCCTTCGGGAAGACGGCAAAGAGGAGGCCGAGCGGTGCTCCCGTGCCGATGCTGCCCGAGCCGTCGATCGGGTCGATGGCCACGTCGAGCAGACCGGCTTCGTCCAGAAGGATCGGCTCGCCGGCCTCCTCCGAAACCACCCGGGCGACCGGCGCCTTGCACAGGGCATCCAGGATGTGCTCGTGCGCGGCGAGGTCGAGCGCCTTCTGGACGTCCCCGCTCACGTTCTTCGCAACCGGCGCGGCCGGATCACCCGGAAGCCGTGCCATGGCCAGACGCAGAGCCAGCGGCATGGCCGCCTCGGCGATGGTCGAAACGAGACCTGCAAGTGCGCGGCGGCGGTCATCCGCTCCGGCCCATTCGGAGAGAAACCGCGAAAGGGACGGCGCGGAAACGGGCCGGTCGCCGGCCAGTTCGAGAGCCGCGGCATGGGCCATCGGCATCAACCCTCCACCAGCGCGAGCGCCCGCGTGACGACGGCATCGGTGGTAATGCCGAACTTCTCGTAAAGGACTGCGGCCGGGGCGGATGCCCCGAAGTGATCGAGCCCGATGACATCCTCTTCGGATGCGACGTAGCGGGTCCACCCGAACCTGCTTGCCGCCTCCACCGCGACGCGCGGTGCCAGGCCGAGGACGCGCGCGCGGTATTCGGCGGGCTGCGCGTCGAACAACTCCCAGCAGGGCATGGAGACCACCGCCGCCTTAACGCCTTGCACGCCGAGCGTGTCCGCTGCTTCCATCGCCAGCGCGACTTCCGTTCCCGTGGCGAGAATGGTGACGTCGCGGGCGCCCTCGGCCTCGCGCAGCACATAGGCGCCGCGGGCACAGAGATTTTCGGCGCCGTCGCTGCGCAGTTGCGGCACGCCCTGGCGCGAGAGGGCAAGCAGCGACGGCGCTCTGCGGTTGCGCACCGCAAGCTCCCAGCACTCGAGCGTCTCCACGGCATCGGCCGGCCGGAAGACGTTGAGGTTGGGCATGGCGCGCAGGCTCGCCAGATGCTCGATCGGCTGGTGGGTCGGGCCGTCCTCGCCGAGCCCGATGCTGTCGTGCGTCATGACGAAGATGGTGCCCACCTCCATCAGCGCGGAAAGCCGTATCGCATTGCGGGCATAGTCGGAGAAGACGAGGAACGTCCCGCCATAGGGAATGATGCCGCCGTGCACGCTCATGCCGTTCATGGCGGCGGCCATGCCGAATTCCCGCACGCCATAGGAGATGTAGCGTCCGTCGGGCGTATCGGCCTGGAAGTCGGTCGCAGTCGCCGAAACGCGCGTGAGGTTGGAGCCCGTGAGATCGGCCGAACCGCCGATCATCTCCGGGCAGATTTCGGCGAGCGTTTCCAGCGCCATCTGGCTGGCCTTCCGCGTTGCCACCTTCTGCGGCTCGGCGAAGAGCCGGGTCTTGGCCGCAGCAATGGCCGCATCGAACCCTTCGGGCATTTCACCTTTCAGCCTGCGCTCGAATTCGGCGCGGCGGCCGGCATCGAGCGCGGCCAGCCGGTCTTCCCAGGCCGCGCGTGCCGCGGCACCACGAC
>NZ_JBHSUM010000081.1:0-18797 GCF_042660605.1 Nitratireductor sp. GCM10026969 | reverse complement strand
GCCGGTCACGAAAACGGGCACGCCGCTGGCCGCGGCGGCATCGAGCACCGCCCGCGTCAGGTCGACGAGCTGTGGCTCCCGGCCTTGGGGCGGACGCAGCGCCGAGATCGCTGCGTGGTGTCCGGCGATCAGTCCGGCGGCTTTCTCAGGGGCGGCGAGAAGGTCGGCGTCGACCCTCTCGATATTTTCCATGTCGGTGAGCGGTGCCGTCTCGCGGGCCACGGCGGTCACGCTATGGCCGCGTGCCAGCGCCTCGTTTACGACCATGCGTCCGACGTCGCCGGTTGCGCCGAATATGATGAGTTTCATGCTGTTGCTCCTTTGGGATTTTCGGTTGCGGTGGCGCGCCGCCCGGCCCGCTGACCGAACCACACGCTCAAAAGGACGATTGCCGCGCCAAGCCCCTGGAGGGGTGTCAGCGCCTGGCCGAGCACGAGCCAGCCGAGAACAACGGCGCTCAACGGGCTGAGAAAGCTGAAGGCCGTGACGGTCGGCGGCCCGAGCCGTGCAATGCCGCGGAACCAGAAGACATAGGCCAGCGCACCGCCGATCAGCCCGAGCCAGACCAGGCCCGCGAGATTGACGGCGTTGGGCATGGGGAAGCCGGGTTCGAGCAGGAGCGCGACCGGCAAGAGCAGCAATCCCCCGGCGGTCAATTGCCAGCCCGTGAAGGTCAACGGAGAAACCGGCGGCTGCCACCTGCGGGCGAGCACATTGCCCGTCGCCATGGAGAGTGCCGCGCCGAGCGCTGCGGCGATACCGATGGGATCGGGCGATGCTTCGGGTCCGAGCACCAGCAGCCCGACGCCGGCAATCCCGGCGAGCGCCGCAGCCACGCCGAGGGGCTGGACCGCCGCGCCCAGAAAGACACGCGAGAGCATCAGTACCATCAAGGGCTGTATCGCGGTCAGTGTCGCCGCGAGCCCGCCCGGCAAGCGATATGCGGCGACAAAGAGCAGTGTCAGAAAAATCGAGATGTTGAGGGCGCCCAGCAGCAGCACTTTCGGCACCCACTCGAGCGGCGGCAGCCGCCGCGCGATCAAAAGCAGAAGCAGCCCCGCAGGCAGCCCGCGGAGCATGGCGACGGTTATGGGAAAACCTTCGGGCAGCATTTCTGTGGTGACGATGTAGGTGGTGCCCCAGACGGCCGGGACCATCGCCGTGGCCAAGAGATCGAGAGAGCGGATCATGCGAACCTCCGTTATCTCGACGTCAAGATAGTGAAAGTAAACCTTGACGTCAAGATAATGCTCCGCAATGATCGCTGCTATGGATCAAGTCGACCGTATTCTCGCGCAATGGCGAACCGAGCGCCCGGATCTCGATTTCGGGCCGATGGGAACGCTCGGACGGATGAACCGGCTTGTCCGGCATTTGAGGGAGGGGATGGATCAGGTCTTTGCCGCGCACGGGCTGAACCGTGCGTCCTTCGACGTCCTCGCGACGCTGAGGCGGTCCGGTCCGCCCTTCGCGCTCAGCCCATCGGAACTGATCGAGTGGACGATGGTGACCTCGGGCACCATGACCAACCGCATCGACAGGCTTGAAGCCGCCGGGCTCGTCGAGCGCCGGCGCAACCCCGACGACAAGCGCGGTTTTCTCATCGGGCTCACGGACAAGGGGCATGCGCTGATCGAAGAGGCGGTCACCGAGCACGTCGCCAACCAGCGCCGCCTCACCGCCGCGCTCAGCGACGACGAACGCGCGGCGCTCGACGCGCTCGTCGCCAAATGGCTTGCGGCGTTTGAGACGGACTAACCTTCCCTAGATGCTGTCAGGTTTCCCGATCCGATCTGCGGCGGCATCTCTGCGAGCATGCGGAAAGTACGCCAGGCGGGAACATGTGCGTTTGTTTAAGACGCATCCCGTGATCTGCATAAGGAACTCACCGAATGCGACTATCGCTGCAAGAAGCCGGGTTCTCGGACGTGGGCGAGTGCCTGGAAAGGCTGATGACGCGACGACTTGTTCTTCTGCACGACTTGAACGCTTCTCCGCCATTTGAGCAGCGTTCTACCGGGGAATGGTGAGCTGGGACGAGACCGGCGCTAAAAGCCTGATCCCAAATTAGGTGAGTGATGTCAGCGGGTCAGCTTGACGGGCTGCAAGGTTCGTTGATTCAGGGGCAGGATTTAACCTGCGACCATCGGGGTTTGACCTTCCCGAGACATAGGTCACAGGTCATTCCGGACACATAGGTTACACATCTGGCCCTTTGCGGAGGTTCGCGAGGTGCCGTGGAAGGAGTGTAGCCTGATGGATGAACGTCTGAAGTTCGTAGCCCGGTTGCTCGACGGTGAGCAGATGTCTGCGCTGTGCCGGGAGTTCAACATTCCGCGCAAGACCGGCTACAAGCTGCTGAGAAGATACCGCGACAGCGGGCTTCACGGGCTGACCGACCGCTCGCGCCGGCCCTACCGCCATGCCAACCAACTGCCCGTCCAGTTCGAGACGCTGATCGTGCGGCTGAAGCGGGAGCGGCCCGGCTGGGGTGGCTGGTGCTCTCATCGCGTCCCGGCTTGAGTTGAGCGCGATGCAAACTGCATGAGCCGCTTGAACTTCGGACAGTCCATATGTGTCTCCGCCGGACAGTTCGCCACATGCCGGAGCGCATCGCGTAATCGCGTGAGGCCACGGATCTGTTCGTCGAGCGCATCGGCGCGCAGATGTAGCTCGCCGCGCGGCAATTGCGGCGTTCCGCCCTTGGCGAACATGCGCTTGATGTCCTCAAGCGAAAACCCCGCCATCTTCCCCAAGGAGATCAGCGCGAGATGCGTCACCACCGGCGTGTCGAACTGCCGCCGCAACCCGTGCCGCCCGACCGACTGGATCAGTCCGATTTCCTCGTAATAACGCAGTGTCGAGGGCGGGACGCCGCTCCGTTTCGACAGGACACCGATATCGAGAAGTTCCATGGTTGACCTCAAGCTGACTTGAAGTGGCAGGGTAATCTCCTACTGCCATCGATAACAAGAGAAACCACCATGACCGACACGGCACAGACCCGAACGCCTATCCCCATCCTGATCGCCCTTGCCACGGCAACGCTGACCGCTTCTCTCGGCATCAGCGTTGCGTCGGTCCTGCTTCCAACGTTGACGCGCAGCTTCTCCGCGACGGTGTCTGATGTTCAGTGGGTTGTGTTGGCCTATCTCATGTCGGTGACCATCACCATCGTCACCGCCGGACGGTTCGGAGACCTCTTCGGGCATCGCCGCGTACTGATCTCCGGCCTCGGCGTCTTTATTGCCGCGTCGGTTGTGAGTGCGACAGCTCCGAGCCTCGGCGTGTTGATCGCCGGGCGTGCGTTGCAGGGGCTTGGCGGAGCGATCCTGATCGCGCTTCCCATGTCGATCGCACGTGACCTCGTCCCGACAGAGCGGCTTGGCACGGCAATGGGCTTGCTCGGAACGACCTCTGCGTTCGGGACGGCCCTTGGCCCTTCGCTTGGCGGTGTGCTGCTGGCCTGGGGCGACTGGCGGATGGCCTTCTGGCTCCTCGCCGGTTTCGCCAGTGTTACACTTGTCCTGTCCGTCACCTCCATCACCCGCGGTTTCGAAAAGGGAGGCGCATCGGTCAGGGAGTTGGATTTGCCGGGAACCATTGTGCTGGTGATCGCGCTTGCGGCTTATGCACTCGCGACCAGCGGTGGGGCCGTTGGTATTCCAGTCTCACCGGGCGTCCTGGCCTCCGGCGCCCTGATCGCGATCGCGCTGTTCGTGATCGTCGAAACCCGCGTGGCCTCGCCGCTCGTGCCAATGACTTTGCTTCACGACCGGAGGACGGGCATTGGGTTTGTCATGAACGTGGCTGTCGGCACGGTCATGATGTCCACCTTGGTGATTGGCCCGTTCTTCCTGGCCTTTTCTCTGGGGCTGAACGAGGCGCTCATCGGTCTGGTCATGGCGGTCGGGCCCGTTGTCTCCGCGCTCTCCGGCGTTCCGGCGGGTCGGTTGACGGATCGGCTCGGCGCGAACCGCGTCATGGTTATCGGTCTGGTGCAGACCATGCTCGGCTTGCTGTGTCTGGCCTTCCTGCCGCGATACTTTGGCGTTGGCGGCTATGTGGCTGCGCTCATCACGCTGACGCCGGCCTTTCAACTCTTTCTTGCCGCCAACAACACAGCGGTTCTGGTCGGCGCCTCGAAGGAACAGCGCGGCCGTCTCTCCGGTCTGCTCGGCCTCTCGCGCAACCTGGGTCTGATGACCGGCGCCTCCGCCATGTCCACCTTGTTCGTCATCATTCTCGGAACAGGGGATGCCGCTCAAGCCCCCGTCACGGATGTCGCCCACGCCTTTTCGATGACCTTCACGGCCGCCTCGGGCATGGCCTTGGTCACTCTGGGATTGGCGATCTACAGCCATAGGGGGCGTGAACGCAGAGTGTCTGATCCGGCGGAATGACGGAGCCGAGATTGACGCACCATGGATAATGAAGGCGCATTGAGGGTGCTCACGAACGACACATGAAATCCTGATCTTCAAGGTCATCGGCCATTTGTGCTTGGTGCAGCGAATTCACACTCCGGTCGTCCGGGTTCCATGTGGCGGAGGTTCGGTCCGAGTCCCTCCACGACATTCGCGATCCGGAAGCACATTGGTCTTGAAGCGTGGCACAATTCGTAATATGTAATGTTACATGAAACGCGACAGCCGACTCTCCTCCGACGCCTGAAGCCGGAAGGGAACCGCAATGCCCATTCCGCAGCACCCCGGAGACACCACGACCTATGCGGCGCGGGTCGCGCGCCATGTGCCAGGACTGCACGATCTCCACCGGATGGCCAGCCTCCTTCTGGCCGAGCGCGTGCCCGAAACCGGCCGTGTCCTCGTCCTCGGCGCCGGCGGTGGTCTTGAGCTGCGGGCCTTCGCCGAGCGGCATCCGGGATGGCATTTCGACGGCGTGGATCCCTCGCCGGGGATGATCGAGCAGGCCGCAGTCACGTTGGGATCTCTCACGGACCGCGTCACCTTGCATGAAGGCTATATCGACGATGCCCCTGAGGGTCCCTTCGATGGCGCGGCATGTCTGCTCACCCTGCATTTCTTGCCCCGAGATGAACGCCTGCGCACCTTGCGGCAGCTCGGACGCCGCCTACGGCCGGGTGCGCCTCTCGTGGTCGCCCATCACAGCTTTCCCAGGGATCATGGCCAGCAAGATCTCTGGCTGCGCAGGAATGCCGACCTTCTAATATCTGCGGGCACATCGGTATCGCAGGCTGAAAAGGGGATTGTGACGATGAAAGAGCGCCTTCCGACCCTTTCCCCCGAAGCAGATGAAGCAGTGCTACGAGAGTGCGGCTTTGATGATGTCCAGCTATTCTACGCGGCCTTCACCTTCAAAGGTTGGGTTGCTTACTGGAATTGAGACAGAGGCGGGCGCGTCGCAAATTGCTCGCAAAGCCCCTCGCGCGGAACGACCGCTTCGTCCCGCATAGCCCCTTTTCCGGCCGCTCTGTCCAGATGTCAGCTTCTCGATTGAATTTGGCAGCGCGTGCACCGGGTTCACCAGGGAGTGCTGTGGCCGAATTCGTGCGCTGACAGCGGGGGCCGATCGGGCGCCGCTTCGGACAACGACAGTTCACAGCCTTGTCGATCTGTCCTCTCCCGGATGACGTCATTCTTCTCCTGACCCAATGCAAGCGACCATCCTTCAACACATATTGCCGGCGTTTATCGGTCATCGCTGGCGACTTTCAACGGTTCTCCTGAGCCTCTTCACCCACGCCCGGCCAACTTATCGACCGCGACGCCGATCCGCCGATCGCGCCGCATCGGCGCGAACGTCTGAAACGTGCCCTGCGCACGATTGACGGGCGACAGAGCGGCGCCAGCCATCGTGCCATTGCCACGGCCTTCTTCGGCGCCGATCGCGTCGCCGCCGAACCGTGGACGGACCAGCTCACTCAAGGCGCAAATCTCGCGGCTGGCCGCTTACGGGCGGATGATGGTCGATCGCGGTTATCGAGATCTCCTTCGAGGGGCGGGGCGCCGCGGTTGAGGGCGCGCTTCTCGTCGATCGGTATTGACAAATAGATAGGACTCCTATCTATATTTTGCTGGATCGGAGAAGGAAATGTCTGCGCAGTTCCATATCGCCACAGGTTTGTCGAAGATTGGTATGTTCCTGCGCTCGGAAGGGTGGCGTCAGGCTGATGCAGCATCGTTGACACCGACCCAGGCGCAGATCCTCGTACAGCTCGCCCAGCGCGGCACGGCGCGCATCACGGCGCTTGCCGAAGAACTCGCCATCACCCAGCCGACCGCGAGCGATGCGGCCACCGCACTCATCCGCAAGGGCCATGTCGAGCGCCGCGCGGATCCGGCGGATGCACGCGCCTCACTGCTTCATCTAAAGCCAAGCGGCCGGCGCGCAGCCAAGGCCATGGCAGCGTGGCCAGACGCCCTGCTCGCTGCGGCGGATACGCTCGCCCCGGACGAGCAAGCCGTATTGCTCAAGACCCTAACCAAGATGATCCGGTCATTGCAGGTCCAGGGGGCGATCCCGGTCCAGCGCATGTGCGCGACTTGCCGCTATTTCCGGCCGGATATCCACCAAGACCCCGCCACCCCCCATCACTGCGACTTTGTGAACGCCGCCTTCGGTGATGCGCAACTGCGTCTCGATTGCGGCGAGCACGAAGCTGCTTCCGAAAGCGAGGCGACCGCTGCCTGGCGGCGCTTCACCGGTTCGGACGCCAGCCAAACGGACGCCCCGCCCGCGGCAACGGACGAGGCGCCCTGATGTCAAACCCGCCTCTCGAAAAGACAGGAGACAGAAACAATCATGACACAGAAACACAGCGCCGCACATCCACCACGGCGCAAACCCGCTTACGCTGCCTCAGCCTCGGCGAGTATTCTTGCGGCTTGCGCAATCGCATTCACCATGCCGGCGGCAGCGCATCAAGACGACCATCCCGGCGGCATCACCTCTGAGGCCTCCGACGCCGTCAACGCCCCTTTCGATATCGTGCACGCGAAGATTAGGGCCGAGGACGATATCGCCGTGTTCCATATCGGTGTCTCGGCGCGCGCCGGTGAAAGCCGGCCGGCGCCCTCCGGCCAACTCGCGGGCAGTGAGGTCTTCTCCTATGTGTGGCCGACGAGCATCGATCCCTATGAGGTCGGGTTCGAGCGGGACGCGGGCATCCTGGCGCTTGCCGTCACCGCCCATCCCGACTTCGATGACACGCCGCTCTATGACGAGAATGGCGACGGCGACCGCGGCAATGACGGCGATCTCTGGCACAGCCACTGGGTCGTGCTCGGCCCCGATGACGCGTGCGGTCCGGACGCACTCAAAGTGATCGACATCCCCGAAGGCGCGAGCCCGCGGCTGCCGAAGACTTGGCCCGGCCTGCCGATCCTGATCGACAGCCCGGGCTGGGTCCCGGTCATCGATGGCGACACGGTCGAGGTGCATGTCCCGTTCGATGACATCTCCGCGGTTCAGGCTGCCTCCTATGACGGCGTCACGGCCGGCCTCAGGGTCAATGAGAGCGTGCACGCACCGCTGCTTTGCGTTGCGGACGTCTTAGATATCGCCTCCGGCGATCTCAGTCTTCCCGGCCAGGTTAGCGAGTGAGGCGCCGATGAGCGACCGGCTCCGAATGGCCCCCGCTCTTGAGACGGCTCGGTGGCTGAACGCCGCTGAGCCGCTTGCGCTCGATCAGCTTCGGGGACGCGTCGTGATCATTGGGGCGTTCCAGATGCTGTGTCCCGGCTGCGTCAGCCACGGCCTGCCCCAGATGGGCCGCGTCCGGGAAGCGTTCGGCGAAGACGATGTCGTGGTGATCGGTCTGCACAGCGTTTTCGAGCATCACGCCGCACAGACCCCGGCGACGCTCGCTGCCTTCTCCAAGAATACCGCATCGGTTTTCCTGTCGCCATCGACGCGCCCGGCGATGATGGCGGGCTCCCCAGGACGATGTCCGCCTATGGCATGCAGGGCACGCCGACATTGATCTTGATCGATCGCAAGGGACGATGCCGTGCACAGCATTTCGGGCACGTTCCCGACTTGCGGCTCGGCGCCGAGATCATGGCGTTGATCGCGCAAGGCGGCGACGCCGAGCCAGCCGCTGCGTCCGCCAATGCCGAATTCTCAGCCGGGTGCGGCGAAGCCGGATGCCTCGTACCAGACAAGGAAAGGAACAGATCCGCATGAAATCCGCCGTCGCCATACGTCATGTCGGTTTCGAAGATCTGGGCGCCTTCGCACCGGCACTCCGGGAGGCCGGATACAAGGTTCATTATTGGGATATCGGCGATCAGGAGCTCTGGACGCTGGAGCCTGTGAAGACCGATCTCCTGATCGTCCTCGGCGGCCCGATCGGCGCCTATGAGGACGATACCTATCCCTTCCTGCGGGACGAGATCGACATTCTCGAACAGCGGCTCGGGGCGGACCGCCCGACCATGGGAATCTGTCTCGGCGCCCAGCTCATCGCCCGCGCCGCAGGGGCGACGGTCTATCCAGGCGGTCACAAGGAGATCGGCTTTGCGCCCGTCGCCCTCACGGAGGAAGGACGGCATTCTTGCCTTGCTCCCTTCACGGATCGTCCGGTGACCCTGCACTGGCATGGCGACACGTTCGACCTGCCGCCGGGCGCGACGCGGCTCGCCTCGACGGCTCTTTGCGACAACCAGGCCTTCGCGATGGGGCCGAACGTCGTCGGTTTCCAGTTCCACCCCGAAGCGTCCACCGGACCCTTCGAGAAATGGCTTGTCGGCCACGCGGCGGAGCTCGCCGCGGCGCGTATCGGCATCCCGCAATTGCGCGCCGATGCGCAAAAATACGGCGCCGAACTCGAACGCAAGGCGCATGAGACCATGTCCGGCTGGCTCCGCGGCCTTCGGTGGTGAGGCGATGGGCGCAAAGATCGATCAGGGCGGCTTTCCGGAAGCCGAAACGGCCGAAGACCTCGCGCGCAATCTCGCTGCGGTGAAGGCCCGCATCGGCGCCGCCTGTGCCCGTGCGGGCCGGGATCCGGGCGAGGTGCAACTGCTGCCGGTCTCGAAAACGGTGGACGAGCAGCGAATCCGCATGGCCTATGACGCCGGCCTGCACACATTTGGCGAGAACAAAACGCAGGAAGCGCGCGCAAAGGCGGAGGCCACGGCCGACCTCGACATCGACTGGTCGGTGATCGGTCATCTGCAGACGAACAAGGCAAAGTATGTTGCGCGCTTCGCGGCGGAATTTCAGGCGCTGGACAGTCTCAAAGTGGCGGAGGCGTTGGACCGCCGCCTTCAACACGAGGGCCACTCCCTGGACGTTTTCGTACAGATCAACAGTTCCGGCGAGACCTCGAAATACGGCCTTGCACCCGAGAACGCACCCGCCTTCGTGCGGGAATTGCCGGCCTTCTCTGCACTCAAGATTCGCGGCCTGATGACGCTCGCCGTCTTCTCCACCGACGAGACCCGCGTGCGCGGCTGCTTCCGATTGATGCGCGATGTTCGGGACCGGCTGCGTCAGGAAGCGCCGGACGGGATTTCCGTTGATGCGCTGTCCATGGGAATGTCGGGGGATTTCGAAATCGCCATTGAAGAAGGGGCCGATGTGGTGCGGGTCGGTCAGGCGATCTTCGGCCCGCGCCCGCTCCCGGACAGCCACTACTGGCCAGGCGGTGCGCCATGAAGAGGCCGACCATCGTTTCGATCCAGTCGCAACTCGTCTCCTCGATCGCGTGGACGCTCGCGATATCAATGCGATCCTGACCGGCTATATCGCGAGTGCCGACACCGCGACAGCAGCGGCGGCCTTCATAGATCGGTGCGGAAACAGCGTCGTGGTGATGTGCGATCCCGCCATGGGGGATATCGACTACGGTCTGTATGTCGAGGAACATACGGCGGATGCTCTCGCCCGGGAACTTGTGCCGCAAGCGGATATTCTGACGCCCAATCTGTTTGAGGCGGCGTCTTGTCGATGTGAGAACGGATGACAATGCGGAACTGCTCGATACGCTTTATGTCCGGGTGGCGTCACGCTCATTTGCGGCTGATATCTTATTTCCATCGACTCGCGGAGGGCTGCTCCAACCGCGGTGGCGCATAAAAGGAGAACTTAGACTGGCTATTATCTCCACCGCCGCAAATGCTCGACCAGAGCGCGGAGCTTTGGCGCCATGTTGCGTCGCTGCGGATAGTAGAGATAGAACCCCGGAAAGGGCGGCAGGAAATCTTCGAGGAGCCAGACCAACTCGCCTTTCTCCACATAGGGACGAAACGTCTCCCGCGTCGCAAAGGTGATCCCGGCGCCGCAGAGTGCGCTGCGCAGCATCAGACGAAGATCGTTCGTCGTGATCTGCGGCTCGACCGCCACGTCGAAGGCGACGCCATTGTCCTCAAACTCCCAGCGATATGGAGCGATACTTGGCGCAGGGCGCCAGCCGATGCAGCGGTGGTGAATCAGCTCGCGCGGATGAGCCGGCGCGCCATGCACCGCCAGATAGGCAGGCGCGGCAACCACCGCTTCGCGCTGGTCGCCGGTCACCGGCACAGCGATCATATCCTGCTCGATCACCTCGCCCAGCCTGATACCCGCGTCGAAACCCGCCGCCACGATGTCGAATTCCTCATCCGTTACCACGACGTCGATCGTCACGGCCGGATTGGCCTCTGCGCAGGGCGTTGCCCGCCCGCTCTGCGTCGCGCCATTGCCAGATCACGAGCGGCGGGCGAAATTACTGCGATGTGGCTCCTAAAACTGACGCTAGCACTTGCCGGATTGTACGCGCTCGTCGCCGCTGTCGCCTATGTCCTTCAGACCTGGCTGATCTTTCCGGCCGGCCTTATAGCTTTCGGGCCCGAACTGCCAGCCGGAGCACGCCGTGTCGAACTGGTGATCAAGGACGGCGAGCATGTCGTCCTGGTGCGGCTGCCGGCAGGGCGGTCGACAGCTGAACCACGGTCGCTCCTGCTGGGCTTCGGCGGCAACGCCTGGAACGCCGACGCGCTTGCGCTGATGCTGAGCCAGGTATTCCCCGAGCATGAAGTCGCGGCGCTGCACTACCGCGGATATGGGCCGAGCAGCGGGCGACCGTCGGCGGCCGCCCTGTTCGATGATGCCCGACGCGCGTACGATCATCTGGCCGGCGAGGCCGAAGCAGGCATCGTTGCGGTCGGCCTCAGCGTTGGTGCTGCGGTTGCAGTAGATCTGGCAGCGACCCGGCCTGTGCAGGGCATCGTTCTCGTAACCCCATTCGACTCGCTCAAGGAACTTGCCGCTCACCATTATCCCTGGCTTCCAGTGCGCTTCTTGCTGCGGCATCGCATAGAGACGGCGGAAACCTTGCGCGGCCTCGACGTGCCGGCGGCCATCATCATGGCGGAAAGCGACGGCGTCGTTCCCGCGACGCGCTCGGCGCCCGTTCGCGAGGCGGCCCGCGACCTACGCAAAGACATTATGATCGCGTCTGGCCACAACGACCTCTATGGCCATCCCGACTTTGCCGACGCGCTTCGCAGCTCCGTTGCTGCGATCAGCGTCGATTGAGGCGTGGAGCCGGCCCATGGGCGGGCAGGGGTGCTTCCATTGCCCACTGCCTAAAGCCTGCCACTTGCTTGCTTGCAGCTGGACGCTCTCGAACTCTACTCCAGGTCTTAGCGATTGGGATCAGGATTGCGGTTCAGCAGCAGCGGGGCTAGCGCGCAGATTGCCGACGCGAGAGGGAGCCACGCTTCCCAGGTTCCCATCGCCCTCAGCGTCGCCAGCTCAGCACGCACCGCAGGAGCGGCACGGGCAGGATCCAGCATCTGATCGGGGCCGGCTGTTCCTGCCGCCGCCAGCCCAGCGTTGCTATAGCCGTCGGATCGGACGCTACGGCAAGCAGCTCGGCGGCCTGAAGCGGGCGGCCGGGGACGGCGGCTCCAAAAAAGTGTCGCGACGGGCCACGGCCCGGGAGTCCGCAGGTTCATCATATCGTCGGTCATCGGTGGTCCTTTCGTGTTCGGGTTGGTGTCGACAACTAGACCCTACCGGAAAGCGCTGATGACCACCGCGCTACTCCCGCTACACCACGTCTGGGGACATCACCTCAGCCGGTTTCCAATCGTCCAACTCAATTGGCTGAAAAGGGATGTCTGGAGACGTTATGCCTCGGGTTTGGCGGTGGGCGTCGGTTAGTCGGCTTAATAGGTGCGAAATGGTGTTTCGTGCCGTCACATTATTTGATCTGCGCTCGGCTCTCTGTCTGAATTTTATCATGGAGCTAGTGACATATGGGAATTGCCTAAAAAGGTGATCGTGGCTCTACCAGTTGTCATAAGCGTCGTGGAGACCTGCAGAATGAACTAAGCGAGATCCGCCCTTGTTTCCATGGCGAACCCTCGGTGAGAATGTTGGGAAAACGTGGCGGTCCGTCGAGGGGGGATTATGTCGTCTGCCTAAAGGGGCCCCGCACGGTGGATACCGTTGGGTATGCAGATAGTGAAAGCCAAAGCCAAGCGTTTTCTCGCGGCCCACGCCCCGGATGCTCTCGTAAAGTTCCATCGCCTTTTGCGACGAAAGGCGTTCGAACGTGCCGATCGGGAGCCCAGCCGCTCCTTTCTTACGCGTCAATATCGTGCCCGCGTTGGCCGTCCGCTCGAACTCGACCAACCGCTCGGATTGAGCGAGAAGCTCAACCGGCTGAAGCTTGACGGCGCATCCCCCTTGCAGACGCTCTGTGCCGACAAGATCAAGGTGCGAGACTATGTCGCCGACAGGGTTGGGCCGCATATTCTCGTGGGACTGATCCTAGCGACCTATAGACTGTCCGACATTCGGCCCAAGAACATTCCCAACGAGTTCTTCGTGCTGAAGACAAATCACGACTTCCGTGGGGTGATTATATGTCGGAATCCGCGAGCGTTCGACTGGGTGGCGGCGCGAGAGCAGTTGGCTGATCACCTTGCCTATAACCACTGGTATCGCCATCGCGAGCCAGTTTACAAGGACATCCGACCGGGCGTACTGGTTGAAGAGTTCCTTGAACCCGATGCGCCTGAAGGGCTCCGCGAATACAAGGTCTTTTGCTTCGGCGGGCGCCCTGAATTCGTGATGGTCGTTCGTGACCACAGCGGTATCCGCACCAAGACGATCTTCGATACGGCCTGGACCAGGCTTCCTGTGCGTCGGCGCGGCGCTCCGACCGATCCGTCGCACATCGAGCCTCCCGAGCGCTTGACGGACCTTCTCGACATCGCGGCACAGCTGTCACAACCTTTCGATTTTTGCCGGGTCGATCTCTATGAAAATTTCGGCCGGGTATTGTTTGGCGAGATAACATTCTTTCCGGAAGGCGGCATGGATGTCTTCGAACCGAATGAATGGGAGCAACGTTTCGGTGATCTGTTGCGCCTGTCGAACGATCGGATCGTGGCTCAAGATCAGGGCATGCAAGCATAGTTCGATAGCCTAGCCGAGACATCCTTCTACATCGGAGAAATCACGGGTGATGAATGGTGTAGCTCTGGACCGGATCCGATCGCGGCTTCGCTTCTACGCTAAGCATGGCCCCACCTATTGGGCCGAGAGCCGGCCGGGTCGGGGGATGCCCACCTCGCTGCTAAGACGGCTCAAAGACATTCTCGATGGGTTCCATCCGAACGAGGCCGACTGGTATCGGCAGATACGTGGCAATGTGAGAGGTGTCGTCACCAACTTTGACCGCGAACGTCATCTTCACGGAGTCAATGGACACTATGCCTATGTTCTCGACAACAAGGCGCTGTTCAACGAATTGGCGAGGCAGCGGGGCATTCCGACACCAGAGGTCTTCGCCGAGTACTGTTCTGGGTCATGGCACTGGCGCCAAGACGGGCGAGCCGCGCTGCACCATCATCTGAACAGGACCGGGCGATTCATCATCAAGCCGACGCTTGGATCAAAGGGCCGATCCATTCACATGTGCCGCGGGCGCGAGGAAATCGAGAGTTACTGCGGTGAAGACGCGATCGCCACGACCTTCGTGGCTCAAGCGGATTACGCACAAGCCATCTTCCCCGAATCGCTGAACACGATGCGTGTTCTGATGATGCGCGACGTCGATGGCGGGCCCTTTATCGCCGTGGCGACCCATCGGTTCGGCACAAAGAATTCTGCGCCGGTGGATAATTTCAGCGCAAAGGGCCTTGTTGCAAAGATCGATCGCGAAACTGGTCAGCTCGATCGGGCGATTACGATTGAGGACGCCAACAAGGTGGTTTTTCATGACCGGCATCCTGAAACGCAGGCCGCGATCGCGGGCACCATCCTGCCGCGTTGGGACGAAGTCCGAAGTCTGGTGAACACCCTCGGTGCCGCTTTCCCTTATCTCGTTTATGTTGGGTGGGACATTGCAATTACCACCGATGGTCCTGTGGTGATCGAAGGCAACGCCCATCCGAGCCTTCGCTTCTTTCAGTTCTATGACTGCTTGCTCGATGATCCCCAATTGCGCCGTGCTTTCTCCCGCCACATTACCGACCTTGCTGCGAAAGGCGCTTGATAGCGATGGCGCACCTTGCGCAGAAAGTCCGCGACAAACTGAAATTGGCAAAGCACATGATTTCCTTGGAGCGGCACAGCAATCGTGGATGGCCGAACTTTGGTTTGCTGCGCCGGGGGCTTTTGTCAAACCGGGCTTGGCTCTATCCGCTTTCGCACTACCACCACGAACTTTTTTTGACAGATATTGAGATAGAAGCGCGCCTACCCCGCTTGAACAGCGTTTCAGCCCAACATGCCCTCAGCGACAAGCGACGTTTCCACGAGCTCGTGGTGAGTGGTCTGCTCCCCGCTGTGTGCCCAAAACTCGTCGGGATCCTGTGGGATGACACGTTGTTTTCGCCTGACGGTGCTATAATCGACCCGGCCGAACTGGAAGGGACATCGATGATCGCCAAGCCGATCAACGGCAGCGGCGGTCGAGGCGTTGCGGCAATCACATCGATCAGCGCTCTATCCTTTACTGAGCCCTACATCATTGAGAAACGAGTGATACCGCATCCCTACGCCGCGGCGATCTTCCTGGATGCGATCAACACGGTGCGTGTCCTTACCGGCTTCGACCGTGACAGCGACACCGTGATCGTACTTGGAGCGGCGCATCGTTTCGGTACGAAGCAGTCCGCACCCACGGACAATTTCAAGGCAGGTGGACTAGTTGCTCTTGTGGATCCGGATACGGGCATTCTCTCCGATGCCGTGATCGACACCGGCAAAGCGCCGCGGCAGACACTCCCGCACCATCCGGAAACCGGCACGCTTATCGAAGGCGTGGTGGTGCCGCAATGGGATGACGTCAAAGTGGTTGCACAGGCTTGCATGAGAGCGATCCCCGGGTTGGTCTATGTGGGCTGGGATTTTGCGCTCTCGCCATCGGGCCCGGTGCTGATCGAAGGCAATGCTGGTCTTGCGAATCCCAATCTCATTCAAATGCACAGACCGATCTTGCTCGACGAAACGGCCCGCGCCTTCCTTGCCGCCCACGGCATCGTCAGCGAGCAGCGTCTCCGGCGGATCGAGCGCCAAGCGCGGCTGATCGACCGCTAGAGCAATTCAGGAAAAGTGAAAGCCGGTTTTCCGTCCGGAACTGCGTGGAATCAAATAGTTAGATCAGTTCACGGTTTTCGTAGAACCGTGAACTGATCTAAGGCAGTGAGCTCATTTTGATATCGAGGACGCAGTGCTAAGCATGGCGTCGAGGCGAGCCTTCGCTGCGGTGAGGTCGCCGGAAACAAGGTCCCCAACGGCAAGCCATGCCTGGCGCGCCGAAGTGCGGTTCAGCGTGGACCAAGCGACGGCATAGATCACGACACCGGCGAAGACCTCAAGCACCAGCGCGTGCCAGGGCGCCAAGTCGGTCGCCCGCTGGATCGCATAGATGCAAACTGCCATGATGAGCGATGGTGTGGCAGCCACCATGAGAACAGTCAGTTGGCGGATGGGCGGGAAACCGGTGACGCGATACACCAGCGTAGCGCCGACAGGCCACAAGACCCACTGACGGAGCGCCAGCGCTGCCGCAACGCCACTCATGCCGAAGTTGGCGCCGATGGCGAGCGCGACCGCGCAGAAGGCGATTGACAGGATGGATATGAGGGAGACGGCGCGCAACTCGCCGAACGCGACAAGAATTGCGGTGTTGAAGCTTGAAACCGGAGTTCTCAGCGATCCGATGGCCAGCAGTTGCAGGACCGGTGTAGCTTGGACCCACTCCTCGCCGAAGGCCACTGGCATGAGGACCGGCGCGATAACTATAATTCCGAGCACTGCGGGCCAAAAGACCCATGTCGTCAGCCGAATGGCAGAAGAAATGAGGGTCGACAGACGTCCGCTGTCGACTTTGAGACGTGAGATCGCTGGAAAGGCAACGGCCGCAACCGGTCCGCTGAGCACCGCGTGCAGTTGATCGAGCAGGCGGCGGGCCACCGTAAAATAGCCAAGGGCTTCAGCGCCCAACATCTGACCGATAAAGACGCGTGGGAGCCCAGTCTGGGAAAGATAGCTCAGACCGCGATTCTCAACCCGGCGCATGGCGAACCGAACAGTTTCGATCAATTCGCTCCTCGTATAATGCAGTCTTGGCCACCACCGGGCCGCTGCGAAAACCATCACGAGCGAAGCTGATCGTCTGGCGATCTCCATGATCGCAAGGCTCCAAACGCCCGCACCAAACGAGGCAAGAGTTACACCCGTTGCTACCGCCAGAACTGCCGAGATCGTTCCAATTTTGGCAAGAGCGCCGAACTGCAGACGACGGACGAGAATCTGGTTCGGAACCGAAGCGAGACCAGTCAGCAGAGGCAGTACGGACATGCCCAAAAGGAGATCGCGCAGTTGCGGGATGTCGAACATGTGCGCCGCGGCGCTGCTGGCCAGGACAATCAGGACGGTGGAGGCGAAGGAAACGACCAGGATCGCATTGAAGGCCGCATTCCTATGGCCACTGCGCGCATCCTTGCGTTGGACGATAATATCGGCCGCGTGGCCGCCTATGAGCACCTCCGCCAACCCCGTGAACAGGAGTCCGAGCGCGAAGATCCCGTAGGCTTCAGCGCCCAGTATCCTTACCAGAACAATGAGGTTGATCGTTGCGAGCAATGTTTGGGCAAGTTGACCGCACGAGGCCCAGGCCGCTTGGCCGATCAATCTTCGCGCGTTGATCATGATCCACTTCTCAACTAACCGCTTCGGTTTGCGACATCGCGGCGATTGACGCCAGCGGGAAGCGCATATTGGGGGGGCAATGCGACAATTGTCGTAATTTGGTGCGGCGATCGCGATTGAATGCGGCTTCGAGCAGCCGACAGAGCCGTTTACCACAGCGCGATGCGTCCCGACTCGATGTTACCCCGGCGTCAAAGCGTGATCACAACCACGCGGCTATGGTCATAATTTGGTGCGGCGATTGCAATTTAATGCAGCTTCGAACCGCCGAAGCGCAAGCAATGCAGGTGGGAGGGAATTTTCGTTGCGAGCTGTTCCTGGTTCTCACGTCACTGCGGCGCGTCCCGGCTCGACGTTATCGTCGGTTTCAAAGCGTGATCGCGACCGGTTTGCATTCGACGTTTCCATAATCGTTCCCACCTACAACCGCGCACATTTTCTGGCGGAATGCCTCGACGCCCTCCTGGCAGAGGTTCGACCGATCGATGAACTCATTGTCGTCGATGACGGCTCGACTGATGAAACGCTTAACGTCCTTTCGAACTATGCCGATCGTGTGATCGTTCTTACCACCCCCAACAGGGGAAAGGCGGCAGCGCTTAACCTTGCATTGGAACGCGCCCGCTGCACGCTGGTCTGGATCGTCGACGATGACGATATCGTGTGCAAGGGCGCGCTTGAAACGCTGCTTGCGCTGTTCGCGTCATGCCCCGGTCCCGACATCGTATATGGACGCCATCTCCGCTTCATTTCGCAAGGGCGCAAGGCGGAACCTCGCATCCTGGGGACCGGTTACTGGTCAGATTGCGACCCCGAAAGCTTTCTAATCGCCACGCTAGAGGACTTATTCGTACATCATCCTGGCATGATTGTGCGTCGGTCCCTCTATCAAGAGGTGGGCCCGTTTAATGAAAAGCTCGCAAGGTCCGTCGACTATGACATGCTGATCCGCCTAGCACGCAAAGGTCGCGTGGCTTCAACGAACGCCATCGTCTTCCACCAGCGGCTGCATGATGGCGATCGCGGCCCTGCAAAAAAACGTAGTGTATCGGCCAATCGAGATGCGGTCTGGATCGACCATGACAAGACAATTTTCCGGGCGATCTACGCCGACTTGCCCTTGTCCGCCTACCTACCACACCGTGAGGTGCTTACCAGCGAAGACCATAGGCGGGCGCTTTTGCAACGGGGCACCATCATGGCGCGGAAAAAGCTCTGGACTTTGGCGTTCCGGGACTTCGTAGCAGCCCCTGAGCAATCCGGTGCGCCGTTAACTCATGAAGAATGCGCGATTCTGCGCAAAGCAACCGGCTCGAAATACGGGTGTTTGGAAATTCTTTCCGACCCAGACATAAGCTTAGAGATGACGGCGTTGGCGCAACGATCTCGCTTGGGCAAAGCGTTGGTGCGCGCTCTGGCGCGTGGTCTCATCTGGCGGATCCGCCGTGCTGCGTTGACACTAAACTTCAGAGAATGCCTAGGCCTTGCCGTTCGCGTATTCCAGTGGGTGCGCGCTTGAAAGGAAGGCCGCCAAATCCCGTGGTCGAGTTGCGCAGCTGCACCGGGAAGATGCGCGCTATAAGGCCCGATCAGCCAGTCGAGGTAGCGCGATTCGAACTTGTGCGTGTCCCGCGCCAGCGCCGACGCATCGCTTA
>NZ_JBHSUM010000080.1:0-19030 GCF_042660605.1 Nitratireductor sp. GCM10026969 | reverse complement strand
GGCCCCACGAGACACCCGCCATGCGCGGTCGTGGCTTGACCGCGGCCACATACTGGCCGGCCGCCTGGGCGACACTTTCGGTCAACGGCGCGTTGTCGCCGGCCGCCGGCACGACGACGGCATCGCGCAGGCCGAATTCGCGCGTCAGCGCCGTCTCGAGATCCGGCTTGCGGTGTGACCTCGGCACGATCTCGATGCGCACGACGCCGAGGTCACGCGCTTCCGTCAGGAGGCGGCGGACCTGCCAGCGGTTGAGGCCGGTTTCCGCCGCGATCTCGGTCATCGTCCGGTCCTGCTGATAGGCCATGCGGGCGATCTGCACCATCAGGTGCTCCCGCGCCTCGTCGGCCGGAAGCCGGTTCGTGCTTCGATCCTTGTCTTCACTCACGCCGGCATCTCCCGTCTGGACGACAAGCGGTGCATGAGGGGCCGCAGAAGCTCGGCCGCCTCGCGATAGTCTTCGAGCATGCCGCGGTATCGTGCATGCCTGTCCATATCCGGCCGGTGCTCGACCACCGGCGCGCTCAAGCTGCCGGCGGCATCGGCAAGCGAAGGATAGAGCCCCAGACCGACCGCGCAGCATACCGCCGCGCCATAGAGCGAAAGATTGTCCTCGCGAGCCACGCCCACCGGCTTGCCGATGGCGTCCACCGTGGCCTCGAGCCAGAGCGGATTGCGCATGATTCCGCCGGCGAGCACAAGCCGGTCGATCGCAACGCCCTGGCGCTCCAGGTCGAACACCACATTGGCCGAGCCGAGCGCGACGGCGCTGACACAGGCCCGGAAGATGCCGGCGCGGTCGTGGGACAGGGACAGGCCCATCAGCGCGCCGCGCATGCGCGCGTCGCGATAGGGCGTACGGTTGCCCATCCAGAAATCGAGCGCCAGGAGCCCGGTTTCGTCGAAGGGCACCCTGGCGGCGTCCGCGCACAGTTTTGAGAAGCCCGCATCGTCGAGGCCGTAGATGTCGCGCGCCAGCCAGTTCAGGATCGAGCCGGCCGAAACCTGCCCGCCCTCGATCATCCGCAGGCCCGGTGTCAGCGCGTTGGGGTAGGGGCCCCAGACCCCCATGATCTCGGTGCCGTCGTCGGCAACTTGCGTAAGGTGGACATTGGACGTGCCGCCGATCATGAGCATGGAGCCGGGCTCGACAGTGCCGGCTCCGAAGACGCCGGTATGGGCGTCTATGCCGCCCTGGATGACCAGCGGGCGTCCGTGAAGGCCGAGTTCAGCGGCCGCGGCCTCGCTGACGCGGCCCACGGCGGCGCCGACGTCGACGATCTCCGACGGCAGCTTGTCCAGGAGCTCGGGGATGCCGAGATCCCGGTAGAGATCCGGGCAGAAGCGCCGGGCGCGGCTGTCGTAGTTCCACTTGCAGGTGGCGTTCATCAGCGAGCCGGCCCATCGGCCGCAAAGGCGGAAGTTCACGAAGTCGATCGCCTCACAGACGACGTCCGCGCGCCGCCAGAGCTCCGGTTCGTTGCGCGCAAGCCACATGGCCTTCGGCACCAGCCATTCCACCGCGTCCGAGCCCCCGGAGTAGGCGAGCACCGGATGGGAGAGGGTCTCGGTCATTGCGGCCTCGTCCGCCGCGCGGGCGTCCATCCAGAGGATGGCCGGGGCCAGCGGCCGGCCCTGGCGGTCGCAGACCACCACGGTCGACGCGAAGGTCGCCACGCAGATGGCCGCGATCTCCGGCCGGCCGGCCCGGTCCAGGACGCCTGGGAGCATGGCGCGCAGGCTCCGCCACCAGTCCTCGGGGTCCTGCTCGGCGCGGTCGGGCGGAATGTGTCGCGTCGCATAGCCCCCATCGCCGGCGGCGAGCAGGCGTCCCGCATCGAGATCGAAGACGCCGGCGCGAACGCCGTTGGTGCCGAAGTCGAGACTGAGAACACAGGTCATGGCGCGGACATTTCCTCCCCGGTGCCTCGTTCCTCAAGGGTGGAACAGGACTTTCGAAAAATGAATATCGCCTGCGTCGAAGCGACGGAACATCCCCGGCAGCTCGGCGAGGTCGAGATCATGCGAAATCAGGAACTCCCATTTCAATTCGCCCGTGCCGAACTTCTCGATCGTCGTCGTCCATTGCGGCCCCGGAAACGGCGCGCCGAAGCTGTTCCAGGAGCCGTGAAACGAGATCTCCTGCCGCAGGAAGGTCTGGAACGTCTTGTTCGTCAAGGTTACGTCCGGCACCGGGATGCCGATGAAGGAGACATGCCCGCCGGGCGCGGCCAGGTTGACTGCGGAATTGATGGTGGCGTCGAGGCCCACGGCTTCGATCACCACGTCGGCGCGTGTGGTGTTCTTGTCGAATTCATCGGCGAGCACGCAGTGCGTGGCCCCGGCCTCGCGCGCAAGGTCGAGCTTTTCCTTCGAGACATCCACGGCGACGATCCTGGAGGCGCCCATCATCTTGAGCCACTGGATCGCGAAGAGCCCGATGGGACCGCAGCCGACGACGCCGCCTGTCTGGCCTGCAGTGATCCCGCCGGCCTTCCAGATCGCATGCAGCGCGATCGAGGCCGGATCGGTCATGGCGATGGCGCGCGGATCGACGCCTTCGGGCGTCTTCAACAGGTTCTGCACGGGCACGGCGACATATTCGGCGTAGGCGCCGTCGCGGCGGCTGCCGAAATAGTCGTAGTCACGGCAGCGCGAGAAATTGCCGGTGAGGCATTGCGGGCAGCGGTTGCAGGGCAGCAGCGGCGGCACGGCCACCAGCTCGCCCGCGGACCAGCCCTCCACCCCTTGTCCCAACTCGACGATGTGTCCGGAGAATTCATGGCCCGTGATCAGCGGCATCCTGTGCGCGCCCTTGACCAGCATCCGCGGCAGGTCCGAGCCGCAAACGCCGACCGACGCCACCTTCACCACGACCTCGCCGGCCCCTGCCACGGGTTTGGGCCGGTCTTCCAGCCGGATGTCCTTCGGGGCGTGCAGCACGATGGCGCGCATCTCCATCTCCTTCCGAAACAGCTTATCACATATGTGATTATTTAGCACAATTGTGCCAAACCGCGTCGCGTTGTCAATGAAAAAGCGTTGCGTACGCAGGAGGGATCCCGCGCGAGGGCATACAGCGTGCTTCGCCTGGACGCGTGAAAAATGCAGAAGTGAACGGGAGTGATTGTCCCGCGATCGCATGTTTTCTGGGCGCCACCGGCGCAAAGAGAACCGGAGCGCGCAAGAGCAAATTGGCGCAGATTGCTAAGATCGGAAGTCGGCCGGAGTGTTTTCAACGAACCACCGACAGCTGGATCGACCCCAATTCAGCCGTTCCGAGCTGGCCGCGCCAACCTATAAGCGGTCATTCGCAGATTCATGGTGAGGGCAGCCACGCCCCTTGGCCGCCGATCGTCCGGAGCGCGCCGCTCGTCCAGGCCGCCCATTTCGGCAAGCCTAGTTGACGGGAAAGAGCGGATCGACCGTCATTGTCTGCTCTCCGGCGCATAATGGAGGATGACGACGCCTGACTTGAGCGTCCTCGTCTCCAGATGCTTCAGGGGTATCCGGTTCGGGCCGCCCTTGAAAAGCGGCGTGCCTCTCCCGAGAATGACGGGGTTGATCCCGAGGTGATACTCGTCGATCAGGCCGTGCTCCATCAGGGTCGCCGTGAGGTCGGCGCTGCCGAACACGAAGATGTCTCCGCCGCCCCTGGTCTTCAGCTTGGCGACTTCTTCCGCGACATTGCCGTTGAAGAGCTTCGTGTTGTTCCAGTCGGCGCTTTTCAGCGTGCGCGAGAAGACCACCTTCTCGATCTTGTTCATGAAGTCCGCAATCCAGCCTTGCTCGGACGGCCAATGGGCCGCCATGAGCTCGTAGGTCACACGGCCGAAGACAAGCGTGTCGGCGTTTTCCTGGGTCTCGCGAATGTAGTTCTCGAGTTCTTCTTCGAAGACGAACCAGCTGATGTCCCTGTCCGGACCTTCGAAGAAGCCGTCGACGGTCACCATGTCCCATATGATCAGTTTTCTCATAGAACCCTCCTGGTTCGTGTGTCCCTTGTGAATTCTCGGCCCTATCCCGCGAAGCGGAAGCGCATGTTGGTGATCTGCCCCGCTTCTAAGACCTCGGTCTTCTCCAGCCTGACCGGCTCCATGCCCGTCTGACAGAAGGGGCGGATGCCGCCGCCGATGAGGACGGGCGCGACATGGCTGAGGACCCGTCCAAAAGCCCTAATTCTGGCCGGGAAGCCGCGGCATTTCAGCTGGATGCGACGAAGCGTTCCAGTTTGCCCAGAGTTTGCAGTCCCAGTTCCACGGCACCGAAGCCCTTCGCCTCCTGGAACTCGGCAGCCGTGCTGAATACCATGCCCAGCGTTACCTTCGTCGCCCCGTCCTGATCCTCGAACGAGGCCCAGGCGTCGGCATGTTTCGGCCCGTTCTCGCCCCATAGCAGCGTATAGCCGATCCTCTCCTCGGGCCGGACCTCGTTATAGAGATGGTGGTTCGGGAAGACCGTGCCGTCGGGCGCGATCATGTCGAATACCCATTCGCCGCCCGTGCGCAGATCGATCCTTTTCGTGCGACAGGAGAAACCTTCCGGCCCCCACCATTGCGGCAGCGTTTCAGGGTTCATCCACGCGCCCCACACGATGGATCGAGGCGCCTGAATCACCCGCTGCAGCACCATGGTCCGTTCAACCACGCCCGCGAGGTTGTCCAGTCCGGCGCCGAAGCCTTCCCGATAGTCTGCCTCCATGTCCTCAGCCAGCGAGGAAAGCTGCACCGTCACGACCAACCGGCTGCGCTCGTGCGTGCCTTCGAAATCGGCTGTCACCAGCGCTGCTGATTGCGTCACGCCTTCGGACGAGATCACCTCGTAGTTCACGCTGCGCATCTCCGGCTGCAACGCCAGCCAGCCGCACTCGCAGCGGATGTCAGGCTGGCCCTCTACCTTGCAGAGCGAGACCTCGCGTCCACCCACCCTGGTGTCAGCCTCCAGGAACTCCACGGTGACCGAGGGCGATGGCGCGGCCCAGATCGCCCGCGCGGCCGGGGCCGTCCATGCCTCCCACAGTACGGCCAGTGGCGCGGCCACGTCCCGTTCGAAGGTGAGCGTCGCAAAGCGGCCCTTCCCATCGTCAGGCGCTGCATGGGTCGCACTGTTTGCAGCGAGGTTCTGTGTCATTCTTCGCCTTCCTTCATCACGTTCATCACAAACGCATCCAACCGGTCGAGCCGAGCCTCCCAGATGGCCCGCTGTTCATCCAGCCACGTCCGCGCCGGATCCAGAGCCTCGGGTACGATGGCGCAGGTGCGTATCCGCCCGTCCTTGGACGTGGTGATCAACCCTGCCTCCTCCAGCACGGAAAGGTGCCGCATCACGGTGGGCAGCCGTAGTCCCGTGGGCCCGGCCAGATCCGTGACCCGCGCAGGTGTTTCGGCGAGCCGGGTCAGGATCGACCGGCGGGTCGGATCGGCGAGCGCGTGGAAGAGCAGCGAGAGATCGGGATCATGCTTAGCCATTTCGCTAACTATCGCTCAATTTTCCGGTGGCGCAAGCAAAAACTTCGTCAAGTCGCTAAGTTTTTTCCGCCCAGACGAGTTCTCGGAGCGGGCGACTTCCTTTGCCGAGTTCGCTGAGAGCCTGCTCGCAGCTATGCGAGCGATGCTGCAATCGAAGGCAAGTTCCTGAAGCTACCGGTCCGCTCCCCACCATCCTGTGACGTTGCGGGTCCACTCCGGTTTTCTTCTGCGCGCTCCAATGCACTTGCAAAATTGACAACGCGTGTCGTGATGCATGGAAACCGCGCTGCGGCGGCGCCTTTTCAGCGGGCTCTCTGCCTTCAGATGAAGTAGTCCGGCCGTTCGCGCCTGAGTTCGGCGACCCGCTCGATCGTGCCGGACAGGTGCGCGCGCATGGCCGCGCCGGCGGCGACGCCATCGCCGGCCTCGACCGCCTCCAGCACTGCCCGGTGGCCCTCAAGCACGGCGCGCATCTTTCCCTCCTTGGGCAGGTCGAGCGAGCGGACGCGCGTCAGATGTCCGCCGCGCGAGACGATGTGGCGGTGGAGGCTGAGCTGGTTGACGCCGGCGAACAGGGCCTCATGGAATGCATCGTCGAGCTGGCGGAAGAGCACGGTCTGCTCGACGTCCTGCGACAGGGCCTCCTGCATGCGCAGAATGCCCCTGGCCTTGGTCGTCGCGGCCTTGTCGGCGCGCTCGGCGAGCTGCCGGACCACCTCGCTTTCCACAGAGGAGCGCAGGAAGTGCTCCTCCGCGACGCGTTCGGGGTCGATGCGGGTGACGACGGTGCGCGACTGCGGATAGGAGACGACCAGCGCCTCCTGCTCGAGCCGCATGATCGCCTCGCGCACCGGCGACTGGCTGACCTTGTAGCCCTCGGCGAGCGCCGACCGGTCGAGCGTCATGCCCGGCGGCAGTTCGAGCGAGACGATGCGCCGGCGCAGGCCCGCATAGACGCGCACCGAGGCGGGCAGATGAGCGCCCGGGCCCCCGACATCCAGCATGTCGAGGTCCGACAGGCTGTTGAACAGGCTATCGCTCACACCATTGCCTCCGACAGAGATTCCTCCTGTGCAACGCGACTTTGTTCCGATCCATCTCCGCTACATCACCGCCCGCGGAAGTGCCAGCGAAAGGGCGGGGAACTCAACAAGCAATGCCATGAACAAGAGCAAGGCGAGGAAGAAGGGGACCGAGGCGCGCGAATACGCCCATGTCTTGCAGTCCAGGACACCGCATACGGTGAACATGATCACGCCGACCGGCGGCGTGAGACCGCCGATGTTGATCAAAAGCACGATGAGGATGCCCATATGCACGGGGTCGAAGCCGACATTCATCAGCACGGGCATGACGATCGGCGTGACCAGCAGGATGTTGGCCGCACCCTCCAGAAACATGCCCGTGACGAGGAGGAGCAGGATCACCAGGGCCAGGATGGCCATGGGCTCCTGCGTCAGGGTGGTGACGAACGCCGTGATCTCCTGGGGAACGCGTTCGATGGTGATGGCATAGCCGAGCACCGCCGCCATCATGATGAGCAGCATCACCATGCCGAGATCGGTGACCGACTGGCACATCGCCTCGTAGAAGCGCTTCGCGTCGAGCTCGCGATAGACCACGGTGCCGACGAACAGCGCGTAGAAGACCAGGAACACGCCCGCCTCGGTGGCGGTGAAGAAGCCGAAGCGGAATCCGATGATCAGGATGACCGGAAAGGCGAGGGCCCAAGCACTGTCCAGAAAGCTCGCCCAGACTTCCCTTGCCGAGGGGATCCGGTGCGCTTCGGGCGCATAGCCGTAATGCTTCGCGACGAGCCACGTCGCCCCCATCAGGATGAGCGAGAGGAGGATGCCCGGCACGATGCCGGCCAGAAACAGGCGGCCGATGGAGACCTCATTGATGAAACCGAAGAGGATCAGCCCGATGCTGGGCGGGATGGTCGCCGTGATGATCGAGCCGAAGGCCAGGATGGCGGCGGTCGTGCCCTTGGAATAGCCCTCCTTCAGCATGCTCGGCCCGAGGAGACGCGCCTCCATGGAGGCATCGGCCACGGCGGAACCGGAAATGCCGCCCATCATGAAGCTGAGCGCGATCGAGACATGGGCGAGCCCGCCCGCCATCCACCCCGTCAGAAGTCCGGCAAAGTGCACGAGCCGCTTGGTGATGCCGGTCGCGTTCATCAGGTTGCCGGCAAGGATGAAGAAGGGGACGGCAAGGAGGGGGAAATTCTGCGTCGCCGTGACCATCTTCTGGAGCACGATCGTCGGCGGCATTGTCCCGCTCAGGGTGAAGACCGGGATGGCCGCCAGCGCCAGCGCGAAGGCGACCGGGAGGCCGATGATCAGGAAGACGGCGAAGAGGATTGCGATCAGGACGACCATGACGCTAGCCGCCCGGGGTCCGGATGCCGCGGTAGATGCGCAAGACGAGCGTGCGCAGCATGAGCAGGAGCCCGGCGGCCATGGACGCGTGGACCAGCGAGGCGTTCATCTGCGTGGCTCCGATGAGACGGGGATGCATGAGAACCGTGTTCTTGAGGGCATAGACGAGAAGGAACCCCACGAGCGCGAGCAGGATCCCGAGATTGGCGATCTCCGCATAGCGCCGGATCGGCGGCGGCAGCGCGTCCAGGAGGAGGGACATGCCGATATGCCGCTCCTGCTGCAAGGCGAGGTCCGCCGCGATCATCGCCAGCCAGGCGAAAAGAAGCTGAGCGACCTCGATCGACCATATGATAGGCGCGCCGGCCACCCGCGCGGCGGCCGCCACCCCGACGAGCACGACGATCAGGCCGAGCAGCACGACCGCGAAGACGAATTCGATACGCTGATACATCGCGGCCGTCCCCTACCGTCCGATTCGTGCGGTGAACATGAACGGGTGATCAGTCGCCCAGGATGTTCCTGACGGTCGCCGCCTCGTCCTCCAGATCGAGCTTGGTATAGACGCCGGCGACGGCTTCCTTGAACGGGGTACGGTCGATCTCGTCGATGGAGACGCCTGCTTCGGCGACGTTCTCCAGCGCCTCCTCGCCCTGCTCGATGGTCAGCTGCGAGGCGTAGCGGCCGTTCTCGATGGCAAGCTCGCGCACGATCTCCTGGTGCTCCGGCGAAATCTGGTCCCACGTATCGGCCCCGACGACGAGGGCCGTGACGAGCTGGATGTGTGCCGTCTTGGTGACATGCTCGACGACCTCGTGGAGCTTGGCGCCCCAGATCGCGGTTGGTTGCGCCTCGGCGGCATCGAGCGTGCCCAGCTGCAGGGCCGAATAGACTTCGCCCCAAGGCATCGGCGTGGGCTCGGCCCCCATCGCCCGGATCGTCTCGATCCAGATCGGCGCGCCGATGGTGCGCATGCGCAGCCCGGACAGGTCCTCGGGGCTTTCCACCGGAACGTTCGTCAAGAGATGACGCGCGCCCTGGTACCAGTTCGACGCCAGCATGACGAGGCCGGCCTTCTCCTTCAGTTCCTCGCCCCAGGCGAGATACTCGTCTGACAGCGCGAACGTGTCGGCATCCTCGTAAGCGTCGAAGAGGAAAGGCGCGGACATGATCGCAAGCGAGGGCACGAAGCTCGAAAGCCGGGCGACATCCGTGACCGTTCCGACATTCGCATTGGCGCGCGCCTGGTCGAGCATCTCGGTCGTGTCGCCGAGCTGGGAGTTGTGGAAGACCTCGACGACGACGGCTCCGTCGGTCGCTTCCTCCACCTCCTGGCTGAATTTCTCGAGGCCCTGCCCCATCGGGTCGTTGGGCGCGAGCACGGTGCCGATCCTGAGCGTCGTCTGTGCGGCGGCGGGCAGGCTGAAAGCCAGGGCGGCGGTAACCGCCGCGGCGAAACCGAGCGTTTTCAGATGAATGGACATGCGTTTCCTCCCTTGTCCTCCCTGCGAAATATCCAAAATCGTATGCAAATTGATATTTCAGTTGAGATGAAATACTAGAATGAACAGGAAAGTCAATCGACCCTTCACAACAGGAGCCCGCGTGAAACGCCCGCCCGAGTTCGAGTTTCTCGCAACGCCACGCGCCAAGCTCGGCGAAAGCCCCGTCTGGTCGGCGCGGGAAGATTGCCTCTGGTGGGTCGACATCGAGGGACGGAGCGTGTTTCGCACCGATGGCGCCGACGGCGTAACGCGCGCGTGGAAGACGCCCGAAATGGCGGGCGTGGTGGCGCCAACCGGTGAGGACGGCGTCGTGGTGGTCGGAATGGAGAGCGGCCTTTTCCGGCTCGACACGACGAGCGGCTGTTTCACGCGCGCGGCGGCGCTCGAGGCCGGAAGCATGCGCTTCAACGATGCGGCGGTCGACTCGCGGGGGAGGCTATGGGCGGCCACCATGGAGCACGACTACCGTCGCCCGGCCGGCGTTCTCTACCAGATCGATCCCGATTTGAGCATGCACGCGGTCGCCGGCGGCTTCTTCATTCCGAACGGCTTGGCGGTGGACGAGGAGCGCGGGCGCATCTACGTCTCCGATTCTCATCCCGATCTTCAGACCGTCTGGGCGGCCGATCTCGATATGGAGAGCGGCCGCCTCGGCGAACGCCGCGTCTTCGCGCGCTTCCAGGACCTCGCCGGGCGGCCCGATGGTGCCGCGATCGATGCCGAAGGCAATTACTGGATCGCCGGTGTAGAAGGCGCCCGCCTGCACGTCTTCTCGCCTTCGGGAGAGCATATCGGCGCTCATCTGGTCCCGGTCGCAGCCCCCACGAAGATCGCCTTCGGTGGCCCGGACCTGTCGCGGCTCTATCTCACGTCCAAGGCCGACGGCGGCGAGGGCGGCCGCCTCGCCGTGGCGCACCCCGGCGTGATGGGGCGGGCCGGCACCTCGTTCGGCGGCCGGTTGGGGTGAAGGGTACCGCACCGACGCACGTCCGGCCCGAAGGGACCACGGTCAGCACCGGGCGGTGTAAAGACGCCCGTTTCGATCCCGATATTGGCAGAAGCCGTTTCGGAGATTTCTGACGAGGAAACCGCCGACTGCGCCGACCCCGGCACCGACAAGGGCTCCCTCGCCGCCCTCCACGATTCCGCCGATAAGCGCACCCGTAGCTGCTCCGACACCAACATCACGCTCGGTCGTGGTGCATCCGGCAAGCGCAGCTATGAGAACGAGAGGGATAAGGATCCTATGCAGCATCTTGGGCTCCTCCCAAGTTGGATCGACAACTTGCAGTATTGTCTTAAAGTCCAGAAAAGCAACTGTTTAATGTTGCGAAGAGCAGGAGCTGGCTCAAAGGGCACTGCGCTACGGCCGGTCGGCCCTAAGCAGTGTTCGGATCTCCAGTCCTAGCGCGCCTCGGGGCGATGCAGTGTCTGTAGGGAATCGGGCGCGGTGCCGCCGATGCGCTTCAGGAGCAACCGGCCCATTTCCGCGCCGGCTTCCATCAGGTCCTCATAGATCGTGTCGATCTGCGGCCGGATCGGGGTGAAGAGGTTCGACGTCTTCTTTGCAACGATGCCGGCGTCCTTTCCCGGCACCAGCCCGTGGTCGGTGAGCGCCGCCATGACCGCCAGCGCGGAGACTTCGCCGCCCAGCACATAGCCGTCGGGCGGGTCCGGTTCGGCAAGGCGCTCGGCGACATGGGCGGTGATCGCCTCGGACGGGCTGTCGAGCGTGATGCCCTCGAGGATTTCATAGCCGACGCCGTCTTCGCGCACGGCTTTGAGGAAGCCGTAGCGCATGTGCTCCTGAAACGTGAAGCGTGGCGGCGGCAGCAGGATCGCGGGCTTCCTGCGGCCCTGCCCGATCAGCGTCTTGGTCGCGTCGTAGGCGAAGCGCTCATTGTCGAAATCGACGTAAGCGTGCGGCGTCGAGAGCTCGGTGCGCCCGTGGCAGACGAAGGGGAAATCCTCTTCGAGAAGCAGCTTCACGCGCGCGTCGAACGGCTCCGTGCGGGAAAAGATGATGCCGTCGGCCATGCGGTTGCGCAGGATGTAGCGGACCGGAACGATCGGCGGTTCGTTCCTGAAATGCGGAGTGATGACGAGGTGATAGGGGGTGCCGCGAAGCGCCTCGGTCAGGCCCTTGATGATCGAGGTGCCGAAATTGAGGATCTCCTCGTGCGGGTCGAGCACGAGGCTGATGACGTTGGTCCGGCCCGTGCGCAGCCTTTGCGCGGCGCGGTCGGGCAGATAGCCGATTTCGTCGGCGACCCGTTGCACCCGCTGGCGCGTCTCGAGCGCGATCTGCGGCGCGCCGCCAAGCGCGCGCGAGACCGTCGTCACCGCCAGTCCCGTGATCCCGGCGATCGTGCGCAGCGTCGGCTTGTCGCTGTTGGAGCGGGGTGCGCCTGGTCCGCCTCTTTCGGTGCTGGTCATCGTCTGCGGCCTTTCCCTCGGCGCGCTCATAGCATCAAATTTATAACGATACAATTGGCGTGGAAGAGCGCCCTTCTCAGAGGCTCCTGGCGGAAACCGCGTGCATTTGCGCCGAGAAGCCGGCGAAATGACCAATGTGTCACCGTCTATCGCCGGGTTGACAATGCGTGCGTCTATATCGTTATAAATCACTGACAGCCGGATGGTCCGGTCTTTCCTGGGAGGAAGTCATGGAAATGCGTCGAATCGCGAAATTCGCCGCGGGCACGGCGCTCGCCACGCTGGTGGCAGGCGCCGTTCACGCGCAGGAAAACAGCGTCGAGGTCCTGCATTGGTGGACCTCGGGCGGCGAGGCTGCCGCGCTCAACGTGCTCAAGGAAAACCTCGAAGAACAGGGTATTGCCTGGAACGACATGCCCGTGGCCGGCGGTGCCGGCACCAATGCCATGACGGTGCTGCGCGCCCGCGTGACCTCGGGGGATGCGCCGACGGCCGTCCAGATGCTCGGCTTCGACATCAAGGAATGGGCCGATCTCGGCGTCGTTGCCAACCTCAACGATCTCGCCGGAGAGGAAGGCTGGGCCGAGGTCGTGCCCGACGCACTCCAGGAATTCTCGAAATATGAAGGCCAGTGGATCGCCGCGCCGGTCAACGTGCATTCGACCAACTGGCTCTGGATCAACGGCGAGGCCTTCGACGCCCATGGCGGGGAGGAGCCCCAGAACCTCGAAGAGCTCTATGCGATGCTCGACGCGTTCAAGGAACAGGGCCTCGTTCCGCTCGCCCACGGCGGTCAGCCCTGGCAGGACGCGACGCTTTGGGAGAACGTCGTGCTGTCCGTCGGCGGCATCGACTTCTACCGCGACGCGGTCATCAATCTCGATGAAGAGGCGCTCTCAAGCGACACGATGCGCGAAGTCTTCGACAACATGACGCGTCTTGCCGGCTATTTCGACGAGAACTTCTCGGGCCGCGACTGGAACCTGGCCTCGGCCATGGTCATCGAGGGCGATGCCGGCGCCCAGCAGATGGGCGACTGGGCCAAGGGCGAGTTCCTGCGCGCCGACATGGCGCCGGGCGAGGACTTCGTCTGCATGCGCTTTCCCGGCACCCAGGGCGACGTCCTGTTCAACTCCGACCAGTTCGTCATGTTCGAGGTGGGGGAAGCCAGCCGTGACGCCCAGCTCGCCATGGCGTCGGCGGTGATGGATCCGGGCTTCCAGGTGGCCTTCAACACCGTGAAGGGGTCGGTGCCAGCGCGCACCGATATCGAAGACACCGAGTTCGACGCTTGCGGCAAAAAGGGCATGGCCGAACTCGCCGAGGCGGCGGAGAACGATGCGCTCGCCGGTTCGCTGGCCCACGGCCACGCCCAGCCGTCGTCCGTTCAGGAAGCGTTCTTCGACGTGATCACGCAGCACCTCAACGGCCAGCTTTCGACCGACGAGGCGCTCGAACGCCTGCCGCAGGCGATCGCCGCCGCGCAATAGGCGGGCCATTGTGCCCGAACACGGGTAAGATCCCGACCGGAGTTCCAGGCTCCGGTCGGATCGCGCACTGGCGGGAGGAAACCCCATGACGCTGACTGTGGATCGCGCCCCGCCGGTCAGGCACGGTGTCAGTCTCGCCGACCGGGCACGGACCCTGCTGCCGAAGATCGTCCTGGCGCCGTCCTTCGCGCTCATCCTCTTGTTCGTCTACGGCTTCATTCTGTGGACGCTCTATCTGTCGTTCACCAATTCCCGCATCCTGCCGGTCTACGAGATCGTCGGCTTCGATTCCTATGCGCGTCTCTGGGCGCAGCCGAGCTGGCACATGGCGATCAAGAATCTCGCCATCTTCGGCTCGCTCTACATCGTCTTCTGCATCGCCATCGGCCTGCTTCTGGCCATCCTGCTCGACCAGCGCATCCGCGGCGAAGGCGTGCTCAGGCCCATCTTCCTCTATCCCATGGCGCTCTCCTTTATCGTCACCGGAACGGCCTGGAAGTGGTTCCTGAACCCGGGCCTGGGGTTCGAAAGAGCCATGCACCAGCTGGGCTGGGAAAGCTTCCAGTTCGATTGGCTGGTGAGCACCGAGATGGCGATCTACACGGTCGTCATCGCCGGCGTCTGGCAGGCCTCCGGTTTTGTCATGGCGATGTTCCTGGCCGGGCTCCGGGGCATCGACGGCGAGATCATCAAGGCGGCCCAGATCGACGGGGCGTCCACCTTCGCCATCTACCGGCGGATCATCATCCCGCTCTTGAGGCCCGCCTTCCTCTCGGCGGTCATCGTGCTCGCGCATATGGCGATCAAGTCCTATGACCTCGTCATCGCGTTGACCGGCGGCGGGCCGGGCAACGCCACCGAGCTGCCGTCGACCTTCATGTATTCCTATACCTTCACCCGCAGCCAGATGGCCGTCGGCTCGGCGAGCGCGATCATGATGCTGATGGGCGTGGCGGCGATCATGATCCCCTATCTCTATTCCGAACTCAGGGAGCGCGAGAAATGACCACCGCGACCGAAAGCGTTTCGGCCGGTTCGGCCCGCACCGCGCGCTACGTCATCTATGGCCTGCTCGGCCTGTTCGCGGCCGTCTACCTGCTGCCGTTCGTCGTCATGCTCATCACATCGCTCAAGCCGCTTGCGGAGATCCGCTCCGGCAATATGCTGGCGCTGCCCGCAAATCCGACGCTCGATGCCTGGGTGAAGGCCTGGAGCGGCGCGTGCATCGGCGTGACCTGCGACGGGATCAAGGGGTATTTCTGGAACTCCATCAAGATGGTCGTTCCGGCGGTGGCGATCTCCACCATCCTGGGCGCGCTCAACGGCTATGTGCTCACCAAATGGCGCTTCCCGGGGCACACGCTCGTCTTCGGGCTGATGCTGTTCGCCTGCTTCATCCCGTTCCAGGCGGTGCTGATCCCGATGGCACGCGTCCTGGGGCAGATCGGCCTGTCCAACAGCACCGCCGGCCTCGTGCTCGTGCACGTCGTCTACGGACTCGGCTTCACGACGCTGTTCTTCCGCAACTATTACGAGGCGTTCCCGGATGAATTGGTCAAGGCCGCCCAGATGGACGGGGCCGGGTTCTTCCGGATCTTCTGGCGCATTCTGCTGCCGAGCTCGGGGCCGATCATCGTCGTCACCGTCATCTATCAGTTCACCAATATCTGGAACGATTTCCTGTTCGGGGTCTCGTTCGCCTCCGGCGAGAACGCGCCGATGACCGTGGCGCTCAACAACCTCGTTTCCTCCTCCACCGGCGTCAAGGAGTACAATGTGGACATGGCCGCCGCCGTGTACGCCGCCCTGCCGACGCTGATCGTCTACATCGTCGCCGGACGCTATTTCGTGCGCGGCCTCATGGCCGGCGCGGTCAAGGGATAACCGATATGGCCTTTCTGGAACTGCGCAATCTCTCCAAGAGCATCGGCGGCATCCGTATTCTCAAGGGCATCGACATCACGCTCGACAAGGGCGGCTTCCTGGTGCTGGTGGGGCCGTCGGGTTGCGGCAAGTCGACCCTGCTCAACACGGTGGCCGGCCTCACCCCCGTCACCAAGGGGGAGATCGTGATCGACGGCGAGGTGGTGAACGATCTGCACCCCTCCAAGCGCGACATCGCGATGGTGTTCCAGTCCTACGCGCTTTATCCGAACATGACGGTCGAGGGGAACATCGCCTTTGCGCTCGAGATGCGGGGCGTGCCGAGGGCGGAAAGGGAGGAGGCGGTGCGCGCCACTGCCAAGCTGCTGCAGATCGAGCATCTCCTGAAACGCCGGCCGAGCCAGCTCTCCGGCGGCCAGCGCCAGCGCGTCGCCATGGGCCGCGCGCTGGTGCGCAAGCCGCGGGTCTTCTTGTTCGACGAGCCGCTGTCGAACCTCGATGCGAAGCTGCGCGTCGAGATGCGCGCGGAGATCAAGCGCCTGCACCGGGACACGGGCGCGACGATCGTCTATGTCACGCACGACCAGATCGAGGCGATGACCATGGCGACCAAGATCGCGGTTCTCAAGGAGGGCGTCGTCCAGCAGGTGGGCACGCCCGGCGAGATCTACAGCGCGCCGGCCAATCTCTTCGTCGCCGACTTCATGGGCTCGCCGGCGATGAACCTGCTCGAGGGGCGTGTCGTCGCCAACGGGGCGGGGCGGAAGATCGAACTTTCGGGGGAGGGGAGCGAGCCCGTCCGCGTGGCGCTCCCGCCGACGCAAGGCGCGCTCGACGAAGGACGGCAGGTCATCCTCGGGATCCGCCCCGAGGCGATCACCGACAGGGGCCTTACCGATCCCGAGGCGAAGGTCGTCGACACGGTCCATTCGATCGTCGACATCGTCGAGCCCACCGGATCGGACACATATGTCGTCTCGCAACTGGCCGGCAAGGAGATCACGGCGCGCGTGCGCTCCGACGCAACGGCCGAACCCGGCCAGCCCTTCGCCTTCGTTCTCAATATGGACAAGGCCGTCCTGTTCGATCCGGAAACGACCGAGCGGATCGTGTAGGTCGTCTCATTGTGAAAGGCGGAGGCGGTCTCGCCGAAAGGTCGCCTTTCTCAGGCGCCCCGGCGCTGCGACCCGACGAAACCGGTTTCCGGTTCACACGGTCCATTCTCCTCCATATCCTCGCCGCACCGCATTTCGCGCGGTTACTGCAAACACGAAGGGGCCAATAATGAAGATCGTCGACATCCGCGACGCTATCGTTCCCATCTCCTCGCCGATCCGCAACGCCTATGTCGATTTTTCCAAGATGACGGCGAGCGTGGTGGCGGTCGTCACCGATGTCGAGCGCAACGGGAGGCCCATCGTCGGCTACGGCTTCAACTCCAATGGCCGCTACGCGGCGAGCGGGTTGCTCAACGAGCGGTTCATGCCGCGCCTGCGCGAAGCCGATCCGGAAAGCCTCCTCAACGATGCGCGGGACAATCTCGACCCCGGGCGCATCTGGTCGGTCATGATGACGAACGAGAAGCCGGGAGGGCATGGCGAGCGCTCGGTAGCCGTGGGTGTTGTCGACATGGCGGTGTGGGACGCGGTCGCCAAGATCGCCGGGATGCCCCTTTACAAGTACCTCGCCGACAATCACGGCGACGGAACGCATGACGACAGCGTGTTCGTCTACGCGGCCGGCGGCTACTATTATCCCGGCAAGGATGTCCGGCAACTCCAGGACGAAATGCGGCGCTACCGCGACATGGGCTACGAGGTCGTCAAGATGAAGATCGGCGGGGCTTCGCTCGACGAGGACCTGCGCCGTATCGAGGCCGTGCTGGAGGTCGTTGGAGAGGGCAGGTATCTTGCCGTCGACGCGAACGGCCGCTTCGATCTCGCCACGGCACTCGCCTATGCCGAGGCGCTGAAACCCTACGAACTCTTCTGGTACGAGGAAGCCGGCGATCCGCTCGACTTCGCCCTCCAGGCGAGGCTGGGCGAGGTCTATCCGGGGCCGATGGCGACGGGCGAGAATCTTTTCTCGCATCAGGACGCGCGCAACCTCGTGCGCTATGGCGGTCTGCGGCCCGACCGCGACTGGCTGCAGTTCGACTGCGCGCTGAGCTACGGGCTCGTGGAATATATGCGCATTCTCGAGGTGATCGCGGAGGAAGGTTTCTCAAGCCGCAACTGCATCCCGCACGGGGGACATCAGCTTTCGCTCAATATCGCAGCCGGCCTGAAGCTCGGCGGCAACGAATCCTATCCGGAGGTCTTCGCGCCGTTCGGCGGCTTTGCTGACACGATCAGGGTCGAGAACGGGCGCGTGGGCCTGCCCGATGCGCCGGGGATCGGGTTCGAGCAGAAGGCGGCGCTGATCACGACGATGCGCGAGGCGACGAATACGTGAGCGGCCGATAAGCGCCGCGCCGGGTCTCTTCCTCAGGCGAGGGCCTCCAGCGCCCGCTGTTCGTTCTGGAGCTTCAGGAACATGCGGTAGTCGCGCTCGTAGCGGGCGGCGTTGGCCGGATTCTCCTTTCGGACATCGGCAGGCGCCTGCATGGAACGGCAGCTTTCCTGAAGGCTCGGGAACCAGCCCGCGGCGGCCGCCGCCGCCATGGCCGTGCCGAGCAGGACGGCGTCTTCGGTGCGCGGCTCGTGCACGCTGCGCCCCGTCGCATCGGTGTAGAGTTCCATCAACAGCGGATTGCGGCGGTGGCCGCCCGTGATGTGCAGCGTGTCGATCTCCTGGCCGTTGGCGGCGAGATGGTCGAGGATGTGGCGCAGGCCGAGCGCGATCGCCACGGCCGTGCGCCAGTAGACGCGGCAGAGATTGTCGAAGGAATAGTCGAGCGACAGCCCGGTTATGGTGCCGCGCGGATGCGGGTCGGCATAGGGCGAGCGGTTGCCGTGGAAGTCCGGCAGCACATGGATGCCGGCGGCGAAGTCCGCGCCTTCGGCGGCCCTCAACTCGGCGACGCGCCGGGCGATGTCGCGGTGCGTGGCCGCATCGGGCTCGCGCCCGCCGCCGAACATGCGGATGATGTGGTCGAGCAGGGCGCCCGTTGCCGATTGCCCGCCCTCCCAGAGCCACAAGCCCGGTATTGCGGCGCCGTAATAGGGGCCCCACAGGCCGCTGATCGGTCGCATGGAGGGATCCATGCCCATGAGGCAGCTCGACGTGCCGGCGATCAGCGCTACGTGGCGGCCGATCTCCCCGGACGGAAAGCCGCCGATGGTGCCGAGCGCCCCGGCGAAAGCGTCAATGAGGCCGGTGCCGACGGCACAGGACTCGTCCAGCCCGAGTTCGGCGGCCGCTTGCGGGGTGAGCCGGCCGACCGCCGCGCCGACTTCCGTCGCCTGTCGCGGCAGGCCGCCCCTGCGCACCATATCGCCGATGCCGAGGCTTTCGAAGAAATCCGCCTGCCAGCCGTCCTCGTGGGCGAGATAGGTCCATTTGGCCGTCAGCGTGCACTGCGAACGCGCCGTCGAGCCGCTTGCCTTCCAGGTCAAAAAATCGGCGAGGTCGAAGAAATGGCCGGCCGCTTCCCAGGTCTCCGGCAGGTGCCGCTTCAGCCATGTCAGCTTGGGCGATTGCATCTCCGGCGACATGACGCCGCCCAGGAAGTCGAGTACCCGGTGACCGCCGGCGGTGATCTCGTCGGCCTCGGCAAGCGCCCGGTGGTCGAGCCAGACGATCGTGTCCCAGCGGCTTTCGCCGCTTTCGGAGACGCTGAGCTGAGCTCCGTCCGTGCCGCGCACCACCAGCGAGCAGGTCGCGTCGAAGGCGATCGCGGCGACGCGGTCCGCGCCGACCCC
>NZ_JBHSUM010000079.1:0-19302 GCF_042660605.1 Nitratireductor sp. GCM10026969 | reverse complement strand
ACGGGCTCGCCATCGTGCGCATCGACCGCGCGGCGGAGGCGCGGCAGGCAGGGACCCAGGTCCTGGCCGGCACGGTGCCGGTGACGCTCAGGGTGCCGGCCTATGCGGGCTTTTCGCTCGACGGGACAGACGAGACGGGTACGGCCTGATGGCGGTGGAACCCGCAGGCGCAGCGCGCGCCTGGCAGCGCATGCTCTCGGGACGGCGGCTCGACCTTCTCGACCCGTCTCCGCTCGACATTGAAATCACCGATATCGCCCACGGGCTGGCGCGGGTGGCGCGCTGGAACGGGCAGACGGAGGGCGATCATGCCTTCTCCGTGGCGCAGCACTCGCTGCTGGTCGAGGAGATCTTCCGGCGTCTGAACGGCGATGCCGGGCCTGACTGGTCCATGGCGGCGTTGCTGCACGATGCGCCGGAGTATGTCATCGGCGACATGATCTCGCCTTTCAAGGCGACGCTGGGCGACGACTACAAATCCGTTGAGCAGCGACTGCAGCGGGCCATTCACCTGCGCTTCGCCCTGCCGCCCGAAACGCCGGCGAAGCTCTTCAAGGCGATCAAGCGCGCCGACCGCATCGCCGCTTTCTTCGAGGCGACGCGGCTTGCCGGCTTCAAGGACGGCGAGGCCGCCCGCTTCTTCGGCCGTCCGCGCGGCTTTCCGCCCGAGGCGCTGGAATTGGCGCCGCAACCGGCACGGCGCGCGCAACGCGCGTTCCTCGCCCGCTTTCATGTCTTGGAAAGGCTGCGCGCCAAGGGGTGAGCGTTTCACACACTCCCTCATTCCGAAATCCGAAGCGATAAGCGCAAGCTGCCTCAGAGGTGATGAAGGCACAGATACATGTTCACCGCCCCTGGCGCTCCAGGCGATCGACGAACCAGCGGGTGAGCCGGCGCCAGACCTCATCCCTTTCACCCGAATCCTCGCAGCCATGGTCGAGATTCGGGTTGTCGTTGACCTCGATCACATAGATGCCGTCGGCGGTTTCCTTGAGGTCGACGCCGTAGAGCCCGCCACCGATGCAGCGTGCCGCGCGCACGGCAATGTCGACCACCTCCAGCGGCGCCTCCTGCAGGGTGAAGGCGCGAAAGCCGCCCTCGTCGGGTTTGCCCCGGCGCTCATGATTGACGATCTGCCAGTGCTTCTTGGCCATGAGGTACTGGACCGCGAACAGCGGCTCGCCGCCCAGAACGCCGATGCGCCAGTCGAACTCTGTGGGCAGGAACTTCTGCGCGATCAGGAGATCCGAACCCTCCAGCCAGCGCGTGGCGAGCGCCTTGAGCTCGGCGAGGTTCTCCGCCTTCTTGACGCCGCGCGAAAAGGCGCTGTCGGGGATCTTCAGGACCAGCGGAAAGCCCAGCGTGTCGGCCGCCCGCTCCAGATCGCCGGGTCCGGTGATCATGACCGTCGGAGGGACCGGCACCCGGTTAAAGAGCATCAACTCGTTGAGATAGACCTTGTTGGTGCAGCGGATCATCGACAAGGGATCGTCGATGACCGGCATGCCTTCCTGCTCCGCACGGCGTGCGAAGCGGTAGGTATGGTTGGAAATGGAGGTCGTCTCGCGAATGAAGAGCGCATCGTAGTTGGCGAGCCTGGGCAGGTCCTTCCGGCTGATGGGCTCGACCTCCACGCCCATTTTCTCCGCAATGCGCGACCAGTGCCTGAGCGAGCCGACCGTGGAGGGCGGCAGCTCCTCCTGCGGATCGATGAGCGTGGCGAAGGTGTAGCGGGCCGGCGCGCGGGTCTTCCTGTCGCGCCATTGGCGACTGGTATAGGCCTCCAGGCCGGCGATGAAGCGGCTCTTCTCCTCGGCCTTTATCCGGGCGAGCGGCAGAAAGCCGATCCTGCGGATCGTCGCCCATTCCCCCTCGGCGATCGCCACCTCGAGCGCCGGCGCGCGGAACCAGTCGAAGAGAAGCCGGGCGAAGCGGTCCCAGGCCTTGTTCGGGCCGATGCCGAAGAAGATCGACACGACGGGCGGAAATGCGCCGCCGATCTCCTTGCGGCAGCGGTTGAGCACCTGCTCGAGTTCGGGAAGCGCATTCTCGTAAAGCTTTCGCGCCGACAGATCGATCATGGTCTCCACGGACGGGATCACCTTGTGCCCGCGCGAGCTGGCAAGCAGCGAGGCATAATAGCCGCGGCTTTGATAGGCGTAGCTGTTGGACAGGTTGATGACCTTCGGCCGCTGCCCGCGAAAAAGCGCCGGGTGCGCGAGATAGTCGCGGCTGGTGATGACCTTGTGCGGGGTGGCCGCCTGGTCGAGATCGCCCTGCCTTCCGGTGAGAATGACCCAGCTCATGTGTCGCTCTGCTCCCCCAGGCTTTTTTCGAAACGCAGCGCCGCCGCTCCGTCCTGATAATAATCCGGAACCCTGTCCCTGCGGCGATAGCCGGCGTGCTCGTAAAGCCCGATCGCACGCGCATTGTCCTCCCGTACCTCCAGGCGCAGCGCGCGGCATCCGCGCGCCGATGCAGCGTCCTCCGCCGCATCGAGAAGCATGCGGCCATAACCGAAGGATCTATACGCCGGTGCAACCGCCAGCGAATAGAGGCGCGCCGTCCTGCCGCCCTTGCGGTAGAGCACCAGCGCATAGCCGGCCGGCGCATCCTGCCGGGTGGCGACGATCAGCGAAACCGTGCCGCTTTTCAGCAGCCGGCGAAAGGAACGACGGGACAAGCGGTCGGTCTCGAAAACGGCGTTCTCGATCGACGAAAGCGCATCCAGATCAGTGATGCGGGCCGGACGGATGTCGGCACTCATGAGGACAAAGTTCACCCCGATATCTTGCCGATTTCATATCATTACAGTGGACGGCGTGCAGCGGAAATTCGCGCCGGGGGATCAATACTTTGTTCGTTTCTCTCACCTAAGCTTGCGGGCCGGGCCGACCTGCGGGCGTCAGGCGTTCACGCGCATGCAAAACCGCCTGAAATCGGCCGGAGCGGGCTGATGCCTGCCTCTGCGGGAGTATCTCGGCTGCAGGAACAAGGACCTTGGCCGAGGGAAATGCTCGCGACACGGAACTGACAAGCGAACGGGTAATGGCGACGACGGCGGAGATGATGACGACAGCGGAAGCAATACTACTTGAAATCAGCGAGTTCGCCGTCACCTATGCCTTCTCGATTCTGGGTGCCGTCATCCTCATCGTGGCCGGCTACATCGTGGCCGGGGCACTGGAGCGCTGGGCCAGCAGCGCACTGGGCCGGTTCCCCTCCTTCGACGAGACGTTGCGCCGCTTTCTGTCGAAGATCGTTCGGTATGTCGTCCTGGTGCTGGTGGGCGTCACGGTCCTGGCACAGTTCGGGGTGCAAACCGCCAGCATCATCGCCGCCCTCGGCGCGGTGGGCCTTGCCGTGGGACTGGCGCTGCAGGGGACGCTGCAGAACATCGCGGCCGGCATCATGCTTCTGGTCCTCAAGCCCTTCCGGGTGGGAGAATATGTGGACGCCGGCGGGATCGCCGGAACGATCGAGGAAATCGGGCTTTTCGCCACGGAAATGAAGACGGCCGACGGACTTTACGTCCTGGCGCCGAACAGTGAGCTGTGGAACAAGGCGGTCACCAACTATTCGCGCAACGCGATCCGCCGCTACGATCTGGAAATCGGCATCAGCTACAGCGACGACATTGAACTTGCGCAGCAGACCCTGATGGAACTGGCCACGAATGACAAGCGGATCCTGGCGGTGCCGGAGGTGGAAACCTTCGTCGAGCGGCTCGGCGACAGCGCCGTCGTGGTGATGCTGCGCTACTGGACCGCGACGACGGACTTCTGGCCGACGCGGTTCGATCTCACCAAGGCTGCGAAGCAGGCGTTCGATGCAAAGGGCATCTCCATTCCCTTCCCCCAGCGCGACATCCACTTTCTGCCCTCGGATCTGCCCGAGCCGGCAAGGCGCGGCGGCAATCCGACGATTGCATCCTGACGGGTAAAATCCATCGTGGACGGCAAGGCATAAGGATTTGCAGCGCCGAACGCGTCATTTCGGGCGAACGCATGACGGCCGCGCTTCATCCGTAACGCCCGGGATGAACCCGGGCAGACCTTCGACCTGCCAGGGCAACGCCCTTCCCTGACCCTACCCTTGGCAGAGTGGATGCATCAGGGCGCCAAGCTGAATTATCAAAATTATTGAATGAAACGGGCATTCCAATTCGCTTTAATTATCCAAAGATTCGGCTATTTTCTTCCCATCATCACGAGGACATACCCATGGCCGAAACTGCGCCCGCCCGCTCCGCCAGCGCACCCTTTCCCTGGCTCATCGTCATCAGCGGCTGCATCATCGCCGCCATGACCTTCGGTCCCCGTTCGGCCATGGGCTTCTTCCAGCTTCCCATGCTGGAGGAAACGGGCTGGGACCGCACGACCTTCGGCCTGGCGATGGCCATCCAGAACCTTCTATGGGGGGTCGGCCAGCCGGTCTTCGGCGCCATTGCCGACCGGTTCGGGACCTGGCGCGTGCTTGCTCTTTCCGGCCTCATCTACGCGGCGGGTCTCATCCTGATGGCCACTGCCGACAGCCCGGCGATGCTGCATATCGGCGGCGGCGTTCTGGTCGGGCTCGGGGTGGCGGCGGGGTCCTTCTCGATCGTGCTGGCGGCTTTCGCGCGCAACGTACCAGAGGAAAGCCGCAGCCTCGTCTTCGGGATCGGCACGGCGGCGGGTTCTGCCGGCATGTTCCTTTTCGCGCCGATCAGCCAGGGACTGATCGACGCCTATGGCTGGTCGGACACGCTGGTCTATCTCGGCATCGCCATGCTGATCGTGCCGGTACTGGCCATCCCGCTCGTCGGCAACGCCAAGAGCGGCAGGGTGCGCCAGGCCGAATTCGAGCAAACCTTCGGCGGGGCCCTGCGCGAGGCGTTCGCCCACCGCAGCTTCGTGCTGCTCGTCTCCGGCTTCTTCGTCTGCGGCTTTCAGGTGGCCTTCATCACTGCGCACTTCCCCGCCTATCTCGGCGATATCGGCATCGACGCGCGCTACGCGGTGATCGCGCTGGCGCTGATCGGCTTCTTCAACATCATCGGCTCGCTCGCCTCCGGCTTCATCGGACAGCGCTATCCCAAGGCCACGTTCCTGGCGCTCATCTATGTGGGGCGTTCGATCGCCGTCACGGCCTTCCTCCTCCTGCCGCAGACGCCGACCAGCGTGATCGTCTTCGCCATCGTGATGGGTCTCTTGTGGCTGTCGACCGTGCCACCGACCAACGCATTGGTGGCGGTCATGTTCGGCACGCGCTATCTCGGCATGCTGGGCGGCATCGTGTTTTTCTCGCACCAGGTCGGCTCGTTCCTCGGAGTCTGGCTCGGCGGTTATCTTTATGACCGCTTCGGCTCCTACGACGCGGTGTGGTGGCTCGGAGTGGCCCTCGGCATCTTCGCGGCGATCGTCCATTGGCCGATTCAGGAGAAGCCCGTGGACAGACCCGCCCTTGCGGCGGCGGAATAGCGGGCGCCGCAATTCTGTCATCACACTGCAACAGCGATTTGGTTTAGCCTGCCTCGTACAAGTACCCACCAGGAGGCAGGCATGAACGAGCACGTCGATCCCAAGGGAATCAAATCGCCGGCGCATATCCGCGAAGAGTCGGAGGATGTCGGGCGTAACCGCAGCGCCAACCCGACCATGGGCGACATCATCAACCGCCGTTATTCCCGGCGCGGCTTCCTCGGCGGTTCTCTCGCCGTGGCGGCGATCGGCGCAACGGTCAGCCCGATGGCGCTTCTCGCCGCGCGCGAGGCCGAGGCCGCGACCCCGTCAAGCTTCGACTTCACCGAGGTGGAAGCCGGCGTGGACGAGACGCACCACGTCGCGGAAGGCTACGACGCGGACGTTCTCCTGCGCTGGGGTGACAAGGTCTTTGCGGATTCGCCGGAGTTCGATCCTCAGAACCAGACGGCGGAAAAACAGGCTCGTCAGTTCGGCTACAACAACGACTATATCGGCTTCATCCCGATCGAAGGCGCCGACGACCGCGGCATTCTTGTGGTCAACCACGAGTACACCAATGCGGAGCTGATGTTCCCGAACTTCGCCACCGTCGAGGACGGCGAGGTGAAACTCGGTGAATACACCAAGGAACTGGTCGACATCGAGATCGCCGCCCACGGCGGCACCATCATCGAGATCCGAAAGGTGGACGGCAAGTGGCAGCCGGCGCTCGACAGCCGCTACAACCGCCGCATCACCGGTGAGACGGAGACCAGTCTTTCCGGGCCCGTGGCCGGCCACGACCGGGTGAAGACCAATGCCGATCCTTCCGGCACCAAGGTGTTCGGCACTCTCAACAATTGCGCCGGCGGCCTCACCCCCTGGGGCACCTATCTGCTGGCGGAGGAGAACTTCCACGGCTATTTCGGCGGCGAATTGCCGGGAGGCCACCGCGAGACGGAAAACTACCAGCGCATCGGGGTGCCCGGCGGCTGGTATGAATGGGCCGCCTTCCACGACCGCTTCGACATCTCCAAGGAGCCGAACGAGGCCAACCGCTTCGGCTGGATCGTCGAGGTCGACCCGATGGATCCGAACGCCGTGCCGAAAAAGCGCACCGCGCTCGGCCGTTTCAAGCATGAAGGCTGCGAAACGGTGGTCAACGGTGACGGCCGCGTGGTGGGCTATTCGGGCGACGACGAGCGCTTCGACTATGTCTACAAATTCGTCACCGCCGGCACCTTCAACCCGGACGACCGCGCAGCCAATGCGGACCTCCTCGACGATGGCACGCTCCACGTGGCCCGTTTCGACGAGGACGGCACCGTGGAATGGATGCCACTCGTCCATGGCGAGGGGCCGCTGACGGCGGAAAACGGGTTCGAGAGCCAGGCCGACGTTCTGATCGAGACCCGGCGCGCCGCCGACCTTCTCGGCGCCACCAAGATGGACCGGCCCGAGGACGTTCAGCCCAATCCGACGACGGGCAAGGTCTACGTGATGCTGACCAACAACACCAAGCGCACGGAAGACGATTTGAACGCGGCCAATCCGCGGGCGGAGAATGCGTTCGGGCATATCATCGAGATCACCGAGACCGACGGCGATTTCGCCTCCACCAGGTCGACCTGGGAGGTTCTCGTCAAGTGCGGCGATCCTTCCGTGGCGGAAGTGGGCGCGACATTCTCGCCCGCAACCAGCGAAAACGGCTGGTTCGGCATGCCCGACAACGCCGCCGTCGACGCGGATGGTCGGCTCTGGATCTCCACCGATGGCAACAGCCGTGACAAGACCGGCCGCACGGACGGGCTTTGGGCCCTGGAAACGGAAGGCGAGGCACGGGGCACGTCCAAGCTGTTCTTCCGCGTGCCGGTCGGTGCCGAGATGTGCGGCCCCTACTTCACGCCTGACGCCGAGACGCTGTTCCTGGCGGTACAACATCCGGGCGAGGAAGGTGCGGCGACCTTCGAAGATCCCGCCACGCGCTGGCCGGACTTCGACGAAACCCTCCCGGTGCGGCCGTCGGTCGTCGTCGTGACCAGGCAGGGCGGCGGCAAGATCGCGACGTCCTGAAGCGCGACGGTGCGCTTTTCGCCGCGGGGATCAAACAGCCCCGCGGCTCTCATCCTGGTCAGGCGCTTCTCCGCCGTGCGTCTGCTTGCCGGAAAGGCTGCGCTTCACCGCGGCAACGAACCCGCCCCGCGCCTCGGGCTCGGTGAGCCCTCGCGGCTCGTAGACGTGGCGGTGCAGGAAAAATCCGGTGAGCGCAAAAGCCTGGGCAAGCGCCTCGGTGTCGTCCGCCCCGCCGCCTTCGGGTTGGAGAAAGGCCGGCAGGGGCAAAAGCCTATCGGCCCACGGCTCGCCTGCTTCCCGCGTGACCGCTCTGCCGGACTTCGGCGAGACATAGGCGAGATCCCGGCGGTTGCCCGTCAGCGCACATTGCGCAAGATCGAGCCCAAAGCCCAGTTCCTCCAGCACCGCCAGTTCGTAACGAGCCAGCAGCGGGCCGGCCATGGCCGGATCCTCCAGATGTCCGGTGACGACGGACAGCATCTCGAACAGGCCCGGATGCGGGTCGCGCTCGGGCAGGAGGCGCAGATGGGCGGCAAGCGTCTGGATACCGTAAATGGCGATGCCTGAAGCGAACAGACGCGCGGCATTCAGTTCGAGCGGCTCGACCTGGAACATACCCAGATGCTCGTCCAGTCTGGCGCGCCAGACGAGGTCCGCCCGGTTGCCGGGCTGGAGAACCGGCTGCATGCGGCGCGCCCGTCCGCCGCGCACCAAGCCCAGGTGCCTGCCGTGGGCGCGTGTCATCACCTCCAGTATGACGCTCGTCTCGCCATGCCGTCGGGTGCCGAGGATAATGCCTTCGTCACGCCATTCCATGGAACGGTTTTCGACCTGTCAATGCGGGAATTCAAGCCCCATCTCGCGGTAGCGCTCTGGGTCGTCGCTCCAGTTCTCGCGCACCTTGACGAACAGGAACAGGTGCACCGGCTGCTCGAGAATCTGCGCCAGATCCTCGCGTGCCGCCTGGCCGATGGCGCGGATCGCCGCGCCCTTGCGGCCGAGCACGATCTTCTTCTGGCTTTCGCGCTCGACATAGATCACCTGCTCGATGCGCACCGAGCCGTCCTTCCGCTCCTCCCATTTCTCGGTCTCGACATGGGTGGAATAGGGAAGCTCCTGATGCAGCCTGAGATAGAGCTTTTCGCGCGTGATCTCGGCCGCGAGCTGGCGCATGGGCAGGTCGGAAATCTGATCCTCGGGATAGTACCAGGGCCCTTCTGGCAGGCTTTCGGCAAGATGGTCGAGAAGATCGTCGCAGCCGGAGCCGGTCAGCGCGGAGATCATGAAGGTGCGCTCGAAGGTGGCGCGCTTGTTGGCCTCGTCGGCCAGGGCCAGAAGCGACTCGCGCTTCACGCGGTCGATCTTGTTCAGGATCAGCACCTTTGGCTGTCGCACGCCGGCGAGACCTTCCAGGATGGCCTCCGAATCGCCTTTGATGCCACGTTCGGCGTCGATGATGACGGCGATGATGTCGGCATCCCTTGCACCACCCCAGGCCGTCGTCACCATGGCGCGGTCAAGGCGGCGGCGCGGGCGGAAGATGCCGGGCGTATCGACGAACACGATCTGCGCGTTGCGGTGAATGGCGATGCCGCGCACGAGCGCTCGGGTGGTCTGCACCTTATGGGTGACGATGGACACCTTGGCGCCGACCAGCCGGTTGAGCAGGGTCGATTTTCCCGCGTTGGTGGCGCCGATCAGCGCGACGAAGCCGGAATGCGTGCGGTCATTGCCGTTTTCCAGCCCTTCGGCGGCCTTGCTCATGATGATGTCTCGTCCAGCGGTTGCCAAACGCCTTCGCGCACCAGAACCTCGGTCGCGGCCGCCTGTTCCGCCTCGCGCTTGGAGCGTCCGCGCCCGCGGCCTTCCGTGAAGCCGCCGATGTGCACGGCGACGGTGAAGACGGGATCGTGGTCGGGACCGTCCCTGCCCTCCACCCGATATTCCGGCGTCGCGCCGGAGACCTGGTGCGCCCATTCCTGCAGCGCCGTCTTGGGATCGCTGCGCGCCGCGCCCGCCGCTTTCGACCGTTCGGTCCAATGGGCGCGAATGAAGCCGCGCGCCGCATCGAGGCCGCCTTCGAGATATACCACGGCGATGAGTGCCTCCATCACATCGGCGCGCATGTTGACCTGTTTCCGTGCCGCCAGAGAACGGACGTCACTGCCGGTGAGGATGAGGTCCGACAACCCCAACTCGTCGGTGATCTCGGCAAGTGTCTCCGCGTTCACGAGTGCGTTGAGGCGCACCGAAAGCTCTCCCTCGGGCGCCTCGGGGAAGGTCTCGTAGAGCAGATCGGCGATCACGAGGCCCAGGACGCGATCGCCGAGAAACTCGAGCCGCTGATAGTCCGCCCCGGCCCGCGCGCTGGAGTGGGTCAGTGCGCTTTCCAGGAGAGCGACGTCCCGGAAGGCGATGCCGATACGCTGATGCACGGCTTGCGCCAGTAGCTCTCCCGTCAATCGTTTGCCTGCCATGGCGCTGCCGTCAATCGACCCAGGTGAAGAAGCGTGACGGGCGCAACTCGGACGGCCATTCCCAGATCTCCAGCGGGCTGTAGCCGCCGGCGATCGAGAAGAAGATGATGTTGGCACGGCCGACGAGGTTCTCCGCCGGCACGAAGCCGACATTGAAGCGGCTGTCGGTGGAATTGTCGCGATTGTCGCCCATCATGAAGTAATGACCTTCCGGGACGACGAATTCACGCGTGTCGTCGCCGATGGAATTGGGCGACAGGTCGAGCGTATCGTAGGAAACGCCGTTCGGAAGCGTCTCGCGATAGACGTCGACGGGCCGCGACATCTCGGTAACGTCGGGGTTATCGATCTGGCCCACGAGTTCACGCGCAACCGGCTCGTCGTTGATGTAGAGCTGGCCCTCGCGCACCTGAATCCGGTCGCCCGGCAGGCCGATGACGCGCTTGATGTAGTCGAGCGAGGGATTGGGCGGGAACTTGAACACCACCACATCGCCCCGCTCCGGCTCGGATCCCCACAGGCGGCCGGAGAAGATCGGCGGTGAGAAGGGCAGCGAGTGGCGCGAGTAACCGTAGGCCCATTTGGTGACGAAGAGATAGTCGCCTTCCAGAAGCGTCGGCCGCATCGAACCCGAGGGAATGGAAAAGGGCTGGAAGAAGAGTGTGCGAATGACAAGCGCCAGGAGCAGGGCCTGGATGACTACACTGATCGTCTCGCCAAGCCCGCCTGATTTCTTCTGAGATTTATCGGCCACGCTCATGTCGTCCTCGGTTCGTGTCGCGGGCCGGCAGGTTGGCGACCCATTCTCGCGCTTCGTCTTATCGGCTCACACCGAGCGTCGCAATGCGGCAGATCTGCGCCGTCTCCCCTCGCTTCATCATAGCTGCTTTACCGCCTCGATGATGACGAAAGCCTGCGCAAGGGGGTAATCATCGGTGATGGTCACGTGGATATGCGCCTTGAAGCCTTGCGGCATGAGAGCCTCCAGCCGCCTGGCCGCGCCACCGGTGAGTTCCATGGTCGGCTTTCCGCCCGGCAAATTCACCACTCCCATATCGCGCCAGAAGACACCGCGCGACAGTCCCGTGCCCAGTGCTTTCGCACAGGCTTCCTTGGCGGCGAAGCGCTTTGCATAGGATGCCGCGCGCGCGTGGCGGCGGTCCGACTTGGCGCGCTCCACGTCGGTGAAGACGCGCAGGGTGAACCGCTCGCCGTGGCGGGCAAGGGTTTTTTCGATGCGCCTGATGTCGATCAGGTCGCTGCCCAGTCCGATAATCATCAGCCTGCCGTGACGTTGGCGTTGACGGATTGCGCCGAGGCGCGACGGCGCGCCCTCTCCGCAAGGCGCTTTCTGCGCTGCTCTCGGAAGGCAATCACCGACCAGCGCGTCAGGACATAAAAGATCAGCGCCACCGCCAGCCCCAGCGGGAGCGCTCCGATGGCCATGGGCTTGAGAAACGGCTGCCAGAGCTTGGTGAATTCCATGTGCCACAAAAAGTGTCCGAGATGCATAGGCGCCACGTCGCCCGGATGTCGGCCGTAGAGGATGAGCTGGCCCAGCTTGAATGTAGCACCCCAGATGAAGGGAAAGGTTAGCGGATTGCCGACCGCCGTGCCGATGGCCGAGGCAATCAGATTGCCACCGATAAGCCAGGCAAGGCCGGCGGCAATCAGGAAGTGGAACCCGAGGAAAGGTGTCAAGGAAGCGAAGGCGCCCGCGGCTATCCCTGCGGCGATTGCATGCGGTGTCGCACGCAGCCTCAGCGTGCGTTTCGCGAAATACTGCGTCGAGCGCCAGAATGAGCGCCGGGGCCACACCAGTGTCCGCGCACGCTCCCACCAATCCGCGCTTTTCCTGCGTTTAAACAGCATTCGACAGAACTATACCTTGCACCGGCGACCGGCGCCTCGAAAACGCACGATACCCCCATGCCCTTAACGAGCTCTTCCGCCCAGACGATCCAGAGGGTTTGTCCACCTATGTAATCATCCAGCAGTCGGGAGCAAAGAAATACGGCATATTCAGGCGGTTCTGCGCGACGATTTCTCCACACCACGCGATAGGCCGAACATGGGCAGAAATGAGGCCGATCCGTCCGGCCGGCCGCCGGATCACTTCAGCGCTTCACGAAGGCGGTGAAATAATCCAATGCGTCGAACTTACGCAATTCCGGACGGAAAACCGGCGCCACCCTTGCCGGAGTTGCCTACCCATTGACGCGGTGCGCGTCGCTCACACAGCCCGTCTCCTTGAGCTGTGAGATCAGACGGCCGAGATGCTTCAGGTCCCACACCTCGAGATCGAAGATCATCTCGGTGAAATCGGGTGCCGTGCGTGCCATCGACAGCGTGTGGATATTGGCGTCGTTGGAGGCGATGAGCTGGGCGATTTCGGCCAGCGAGCCAGGCTCGTTGATGGCCGTGATGGACAGGCGCGCGGGAAAGCGCTCCTTCATGTTCTCGTCTATATCCCAGCGAACGTCTATCCAGCGCTCGGGCTGATCATCGAAGGCGGTGAGCGCCGGCGACTGGATGGGATAGATCGTGATGCCGGATCCGGGCTGCAAGATGCCGACGATGCGGTCGCCGGGCACGGCGCCCTCCGGGGCGAAACGCACCGGCAGGTCGCCGGATACACCGCGGATGGGCAGCGCGCCGTTCGCCTCGCCATCGCCCTGCGCGCCCTTGTTCTTGCGGTTGCGGCGCACCGAGCGCCCGGGAATCTGGAACAGCATGCCGGCCGCATTGCGCAGATTGAACCAGCCCTCCTCACGCGGCTTGGGGCTCTGGGTCACGCGTTCGTCCTTGTAGTCGGGGAAGACGGCATGCACCACATCCTGAGAGGATAGCTCGCCGCGCCCGACGGCCGCCAGAACGTCCTCCACGTCCTTGCGCGCCAGCCGATGGAGCACCGGTTTCAGCGCGTCCTTGGAATAGGTCTTGCCGGCGCGCTCGAAGGCCCGTTCGACGATACGGCTCCCAAGTCCGGAATACTGCTTGCGAATGGCGTTCTTGGTCGCACGCCTGATCGCCGAGCGCGCCTTGCCGGTCACGACGACCGACTCCCAGGCGGCGGGCGGCACCTGCGCCTTGGAGCGGATGATCTCCACCTCATCGCCGTTCTTGAGCTCGGTCATCAGGGGCATGATGCGGCCGTTGACCTTTGCGCCCACGCAGGTATCCCCGACTTCGGTATGGACGGCATAGGCGAAATCGATCGGCGTGGCGCCGCGCGGCAGCGCGATCAGCCGGCCCTTCGGCGTGAAACAGAACACCTGGTCCTGGAACAGCTCCAGCTTGGTGTTTTCCAGGAAATCCTCGGGATTGTCGCCCTCCGACAGCGCCTCGATGGTGCGCCTCAGCCATGCATAGGCGTTGGTGTCCTTGGAGATCCGGTTGCCCGATCCGTTGGGCTTGGAGCCGAAATCCTTGTAGAGCGAGTGCGCGGCCACGCCGTATTCGGCGATGCTGTCCATTTCCTGCGTACGGATCTGCAATTCCACACGCTGCCGCGACGGGCCGACGATGGTGGTGTGGATCGAACGGTAGTCATTCTGCTTCGGAGTCGAGATGTAGTCCTTGAAGCGCCCCGGCACCATCGACCAGGCGGAATGGATCGCGCCCAGTGCGCGATAGCAGTCCTCCACCGTCCCGACGATCACCCGGAAGCCGAAAATGTCTGAGAGCTGTTCGAAGGACAGCGCCTTCGTTTCCATCTTGCGGAAGACGGACCAGGGCTTCTTCTGGCGGCTCTTGACGGTCGCGCTGATGGCGTTCTTCTCGAACAGGTGCTGGAGCGCCTGTTCGATTTCGACAATGACGCCGCGGTTGCGCTCCAGAAGCTCGGCAAGCCGCTCGGTGACGGTGTGGAAGGCCTCCGGATTGATGTAGCGGAAGGCGAGTTCCTCCAGCTCCTCGCGCATGTCCTGCATGCCCATGCGGCCAGCCAGCGGCGCGTAGATCTCCATCGTCTCCTCGGCGATCCTCAGCCGCTTGTGCACGGGTACGTGGTCGAGCGTGCGCATGTTGTGCAGGCGGTCGGCCAATTTGACGAGAAGAACCCGGACATCCTGGGAAATGGCGAGCAGGAGCTTGCGCAGGTTCTCCGCCTGGGCAGCCTTGGTGGAAACCAGATCGAGCCTTTTCAGCTTTGTGAGGCCTTCCACCAGGTTACCGATGTCCGCGCCGAAAAGCTCGTCAATCTCGGCGCGGGTTGCTGTGGTGTCCTCGATGGTGTCGTGCAGGAGAGCCACCGCGATGGTCGACTCATCGAGATGCAGTTCGGTGAGGATGGCGGCGACTTCGAGCGGATGGGAGAAATATGGGTCGCCGGAGGCCCGCTTCTGATGGCCATGCTTCTGCATGGCATAGACATAGGCCTTGTTGAGAAGCGCTTCATTGACGTCCGGCTTGTAGCGCTGGACGCGCTCCACAAGCTCGTACTGACGCATCATGTGCGGCTTCTCCCTACGCGCAGGAACGCGCCACCCCAAGCGGCGCGTTTCGGACAGTGCAGCGAAAAGATAAGCGGGAGCGTGCTGCGACGGAAGAGCGCAGCGTCAGCCGATCAGAAATCGTCGCTCTTCTCCGGCGGAACGAGCCCCTCGATGCCGGCAAGCAGTTCTTCCTCGCTCATGCGGTCGAAGGATGTCGCCTCCTCCTCCGGTGGCTGGGCGTCGACGGCCTCCTGGGCGGCGGGCTGCTCGGGGATCGCCGGCACATCCGCCTCGGGCTCGTCCACCTCCACATGCTTCTGCAGCGAGTGGATGAGCGCTTCCTTCAAATCGCCCGGAGACAAAGTTTCATCGGCGATCTCGCGCAGCGCCACGACCGGATTCTTGTCGTTGTCGCGGTCGATGGTGATCTGCTCACCCTGGGAGATCTGGCGGGCGCGATGACTGGCAAGAAGCACGAGATCGAAGCGGTTTTCGACCTTGTCGATGCAGTCTTCAACGGTGACACGGGCCATTGCTTGCCCCTTTCATGCATAAAACGTGCGGGAAACCTGCCGCGTCCATAGCTTTTCCGGCCGCGAAAGACAAGGCCGCGCGCGACACGAGGCCTGCCCCTCGACTCTCGCGGCGTGCACGGATGCTTGACGCGGCACAACGGAACGTTTTTGTTGGTTAGAACTTAATAAGCATTGGCATAAAAACAATAGCGCACTATGTCACGATTCAATGCACGTTTCGGCAAAGCTGAGCGTCTTCACCACTGACATTTTCCGCCCGGCTGATTGCCACGAAGGATATTAGTACCATGTTCGACCCTCGCGAAAAGATCGCCATGTTTATCGATGGCGCAAATCTTTACGCCACCTCACGCGCCCTCGGTTTCGACATCGACTACCGCAAGCTGTTGGCGAGCTTCCATAAGCGCGCCTATCTGCTGCGCGCCTACTACTACACAGCGCTGGTGGAGGACCAAGAATACTCCTCCATCCGCCCGCTCATCGACTGGCTGGATTACAACGGCTACAAGGTGGTGACCAAGCCGGCCAAGGAGTTCACCGATTCGGCCGGCCGCCGCAAGATCAAGGGCAACATGGACATCGAGCTGGCCATCGATGCCCTGGAACTCACGGATGTGGTCGATCACTACGTGCTGTTTTCCGGCGACGGCGATTTCCGCACGCTGGTCGAAGCGCTGCAGCGCAAGGGGCGCAAGGTGAGCATCGTCTCGACGATCCAGTCGCAGCCGCCCATGATCTCGGACGAGTTGCGCCGCCAGGCCGATACGTTCATCGACCTCGCCTCGCTTCAGGAAGAAGTCGGACGTGATCCGTCGGAGCGCCCGGTGCGCCGCGCCGACCCGGCTGAATTCAATCCAGCCGAGCCGGAATGAGCCTGACCGCCGAACCCCCGAAAGACTGCGCCCACTGTCCTCGTCTGAACGGCTTCATCGCCGACTGGCGCGCGCGCGAACCGGACTGGTTCAACGGCCCGGTGCCAACATTCATCCCCGCCGGCGGCGAGGGGGCCGTCCGACTGCTCGTGATTGGACTGGCTCCCGGCCTGCGTGGCGCAAACAGGACCGGCAGGCCCTTCACCGGGGATTTCGCCGGAACGCTGCTCTACGAGACGCTGATCCGTTTCGGCTTCGCGCGGGGCACCTTCGATGCGCGTCCCGACGACGGACTGGAACTGGTGGACGCGGCCGTGACCAACGCCGTGCGCTGCGTGCCGCCGGAAAACAAGCCGGTCGGTCAGGAGATCAGGACCTGCCGCGAAACCTTCCTGGTGCCGACACTCGCGCGTTTTTCCAATCTGCGCGCCGTCGTCACCCTCGGCCGCATCGCCCATGATTCCACCGTCCGAGCCCTGGGGCAGAAGCTGAAGGACGTGCCTTTCGCCCACGGCGCAGCACAGGACGCCGACGGCATCCGCGTCTTCTCGAGCTATCACTGCTCGCGCTACAACACGAACACGGGCGTGCTGACCGAGGCGATGTTCGTCGAGGTATTCCGGGCGGCAAGGGACTTCTTGGGAGAGTAGCGCCTCTCCTCTTTCTAGAGCGGTTCGCCGAGCTAACCCTTTTATTCCACGCAATTCCGGACGGAAGACCGGCTTCCACCTTCCTGGAATTGCTCTACCCCTTCTCCTTCAGCAGCCGGGCCTTCTCGCGGTCCCAGTCGCGCCGCTTCATCGTCTCGCGCTTGTCGTGCAGCTTCTTGCCGCGTGCGGTGGCGAGTTGCAGTTTGGCGATGCCGCGGTCGTTGAAGTAGAGCTTGAGCGGCACCATGGTCATGCCCTCGCGCTCGACCGCCTGCGCCAGCCGGGCCATCTCCCTCTTGGACAAGAGGAGCTTGCGGCGGCGGCGCGGCTCGTGATTGAAGCGGTTGCCGGCCGAATATTCGGGGATGTGCGCGTTGATCAGCCAGATCTCGCCGCCCTCCACCGAGGCGTAGGACTCCTGGATGTTGGCGTGGCCTTCTCGCAGCGACTTCACCTCCGTCCCGGTAAGCACGAGGCCGGCCTCGAGGCTGTCCATCACCTCGTAAGCAAACCGCGCCTTGCGGTTGTCGGCGATGGTCCTGATGTTCGGATTCTTTTCCTTTGCCATGCGAATAGAGATGCGTCCGACCGGCCGTCAGTTCAACAGGCCGGCGTGCTGCATCGCCGCGTCGATGTGCTCGGCGGTCGCCGCCTCCACCGTCACCAGCGGGGTGCGCAACGTGTTCTCCATGCGGCCGAGGCGTGAAAGCGCGTATTTGGCGCCGGCGGGGTTTGGCTCGATGAAGAGTGCCTTGTGCAGCGGCATCAGGCGGTCCTGAAGGATGATGGCGCGCTCGCGGTCGCCGTTGAGCGAGGCAGCCTGAAACTCGGCGCAGAGCCGCGGCGCCACGTTCGCCGTGACTGAAATGCAGCCCACCCCGCCATGGGCGTTGAAGCCCAATGCAGAGGCGTCCTCGCCGGAAAGCTGGATGAAGTCCGGCCCGCAGGCCGCCCGCTGCTCCGAGACGCGGTCGACCCTGGCCGTGGCGTCCTTGACGCCGACGATGTTGGAAAAATCGGCGGCGAGCCGGCCCATGGTCTCCGGCAGCATGTCGATGACCGAACGTGGCGGGATGTTGTAGATGATGATGGGCAGGCTCGTAGCGCGCGCCACGGCGGCGAAATGCGCGTAGAGCCCGCGCTGGTTGGGCTTGTTGTAGTAGGGAGTGACAACGAGGACGGCGTTTGCCCCGACCTTCTCGGCGTGCTCGACGAAGCCGATCGCCTCGCGCGTCGAGTTCGACCCGGCGCCGGCGATGACGGGCACGCGGCCATCGGCCGCCTCGACGCAGAGCCGGACCATCTCGCGATGCTCCTCGTGGGTGAGTGTCGGCGACTCGCCGGTGGTGCCGACCGGCACGAAGCCGGCGGTACCTTCCTCGATCTGCCATTCGACAAACGCGCGGAAAGCCTTTTTGTCCAGTCCTCCATCCGGTGCGAACGGCGTCACGAGCGCGGTGATGGAACCCCTGAACATGATCGAACTCCTCGGCTTTCCTTTTCGGGCGCGTTGCGGCGACCGCCAGCGGGTGCTTCTACCCGAAGATGAGGCGCGGCACCATAGTGTTGCCATGCTGGTGCCGCAAGAACCGCTTGGCGGATGCGTATTGGTACAAGCGGAGCCCTTGCGCCTTAACCTTTGAACAGCGACGCTTCCCTTTCCATAAGAGGGGAAGATGGCATTTGCGCAATCCGATGATGGTTGGGGAATGACCGGTTTCTTGAAGACGATGGCAGCGGTGGCAGCCTTGGCCATGGCGACGCTCGCGCCCGGAGCGGGAGCGGAGACGATCAGCCTGCCCGGCGAGGCGCCCGTCCCTGAGCCACGCCCCTTTGCGCCGCTGGACAAAGCGGCCACGGCCGCCACCTTCCCCTTTTCGGCCGGCGTTCTGAGGGAGGCGGGCAGCCTGGCGCTTCTCAAATCAGGCCTGGATGCGGTTTCGAGCGGCGACATCGAGGCCGCGCGGCGGGCACGCGATGCGCTTGAGGACGGCTCGCTCGACCGGCACATCATGGTCTGGGCAATCGCGCTGTCGGGCAGCCCGGCCGTCGGCAGTGCGGAAATCGCCAAGACGACACGCATGCTTGCCGGCTGGCCCGGAATGGCACGGCTGCGCGCCAACAGCGAACGCGCGCTCTATCGGGAAAAACCACCGCCGGGCGACGTACTGGCCGCCTTCGGCGAGGCCGATCCCACCACCTTCGAGGGCACGGTGGCGCTTGCCCGGGCGCATGTCGCGCGTGGCGAGGTGGAGGCCGCGCGCAAACTCCTCTCCCCGTTCTGGCGTACGGAGAAGCTGGAAGCGAGGAACGAGTCGACGTTCCTGAAGGAATTCGGACACCTGCTGCCCGCCTCCGTGCATCGCCACCGCATGGAGCGCATGCTCTATGAGGACCGGGTGCGCTCGGCCGAGCGCGTGGCCGGCCTTGCCGGCGGCGCGGCGCTCACCAAGGCCTGGGCGGCCGTGATCCGCAATGAGTCCAACGCCGGCAAGCTGCTCGATGCCGTGCCGGAAGACCAGCGCAGCGCGGGCTATCTCTTCGCAAAGGCGCGCTTTCTCCGGCGTAGCGGCAAGTTTCAGGAAGCCGCCGAGGCGATGCTTTCAGCGCCGGAGGATCCGGAAACGCTGATCGACCCGGACGAGTGGTGGTTCGAGCGCCGCGTGCTGTCGCGCGAGCTTCTGGACGTGGGCGAGCCCGAAACCGCCTATCGCATTGCCGCAAGCCATGCCGGCGGAAGCCCGGTCAGCCGGGCGGACGCGGCCTTCCACGCCGGCTGGTACGCCCTGCGCGGTCTCGACGATCCCGGCCGCG
>NZ_JBHSUM010000078.1:0-19470 GCF_042660605.1 Nitratireductor sp. GCM10026969 | reverse complement strand
AGGACGGCGGCGAGAATCCTGCGCAGCGCGGCCGAACGCGCCGCGCCGCCCAGAAGCATGACTTCCCCGGGCACCGGCCCCATCGCCCCGTAACAGTCGCGCGAGGCGAAGGCGAGACCCTCGAACACGGAGCGCACCATGTCGGCATAGGAGTGCCGGCTGGAGATGCCGAGGAAGCCGGCCCGCGCATTGGCGTCCACGAAAGGCCCCCGCTCCCCCGCCTCCGACACGTAGGGCTGGTAGAGAAGCGCGGCCGGCCGGGCCTCCTCGATCCACGCGTCCACCAGGGCGATCATCTGCGCGCGCGTGCGCTCGATGCCCTGGGTGGCGAGGATGCTTTCCGCGAGCCCCAGCACCCAGTCGATGTTGAGCGTCGCCGCCATGTTCGACTGCATCTGCGCGTAGACCCCGTCGATCGGCATCGTCATGGTGTAGCCGGTGGCGTCGTCGTTGAGATGCACGTTCTCGGCCCCGCGGACGAGCCGCATATGCATGCCCGTCGAGCCGATCACCGTGCAGCCCGGCGAGACATTCCCCTGATAAAGCCCGCCGCCGAGCGCCGTGCAAACCACGTCCACATAGCCCAACACCACCGGCGTCCCCGCGTGAAGGCCCGTGGCGCGTGCGGCCTCCTGCGAAAGTGGTGCATGATGCCTCGTGCCGTCGACCGTCTCGGGGAGAAGGCGGCGCAGATCCTCAAGGCCGAGGGCGGCCACGACTTCCTCGTTGTAGGCGCGCGTGCGGAAATCGCCGAAGGTGAAGGTGCTTTCGGAAGGATCGCAGGCACGCTCGCCGGTCAGGCGGAAGTAGAGCCAGTCCTTGCAGTGAAATGCGGTTTCGGCGCGCGCGAGGGTCTCCGGTGCGTGACGCTTCATCCAGATGAGTTGCGGGCCCTGCTGGCAGGCGGCGAGCCCGCTGCCCGTGGACTCGAAGCGCGCGCGATCGTCCGTTCCGGCGCGCATTTCCTCGACGATGTCCGCCGCGCGCGCATCGAGCCACAGCCAGCCGTTTCCGACCGGCTCGCCTTCGCCGTCGATCAGCCAGGTACCGTCGCCCTGCCCCGTCACCGCGACGGCGGCCGTGCGGCCGGCCAGATCCGGCACCTTGTCGGCGAGTTGGCGCAGGGTCTCGGCGGTATCGGTCCAGGTACGGGCCGGGTCCTGTTCGGCTCCACCCCCCGGCAAGGTCTCGTAGCGGTTCGGCACGGCGGCCATGGCGATCTGCCGGCCCGCCGCGTCAAAGGCCACCGACTTGATGACCGAAGTGCCCGCATCGATGCCGATCAGCACGTCCTTCATGCGGCGAGCTCCCCGCCATGGGAGACGGCCGCACCGCTTGCCGCGTCGAAGATATGCAGATCGCCCGGGTCTATGCGGATGGCGATCGGATCGCCGGGCGACAGCCGCGTGCGATCGTGCTCGACCAGCACGATGGAGCCGCCGGCGAAATCGGCCGCGATGTGGGTCTGGTCACCGAGCCACTGGTTGGCCGCCACGCTCGCCGGCGCGCCGTTCTCGCTCCGGTGAACCGCATAGGGCCGCACGCCGACGACGACGCGTCCGCGCTGAAAGAGCGCATCGCGCACCTGCGGGGCGAAGGCCGATTCTTCGTAGTCGAGCGAGAAACCACCTTCGAGGCCCAGGGTCAGGCGCCCGCCCTTCCCCTTCACCGAGGCCTCGAACACGTTCATCGGCGGCTCGCCGATGAAGGTGCCGGTGAAGAGATTGGCGGGCCGCTCCTTGATGGCCTGCGGCGTGTCGAACTGCTGCAGCACGCCGCCTTCCATGACCGCGATGCGGTCGGCGAGCGCGTTGGCCTCGGTCTGGTCGTGGGTGACCAGGATCGCCGTCAGGCCCCGCTCCTTGATGAAATGCTTGATGCGTCCGCGCAGAAGCGCCCGGAGCTGCGGCTCGAGCTGCCCCATGGGTTCATCGAGGAGGTGCAGGTCCGCTTCGCGGATCAGCGCCCGGCCGAGGCTCGCGCGCTGCTGCTGACCGCCGGAAATCGACGAGGGATAGCGCCCGAGAATATCCCCGATCTCGAGCAGTCTCGCGATTTCGGCGACCTTCTCCTCCACGTCCGCCTGCGGGATGCGGCGCGCTTTCAGCGCAAAGGCGATGTTCTCCTTCACCGTCAGCGGCGGATAGAGCGAATAGCCCTCGAAAGCCATGGCGACGTTGCGCTTGACGGGCGGCAGGCGATGCACTTTACGCCCCTTGATGGAAATCGAGCCGCGCGAGGCCTCCTCGAATCCGGCGATCATGCGCAGGGTGGAGGTCTTGCCGCAGCCCGAAGACCCTAGAAGCGCGACGATCTCGCCCTTCTCGATCTCCATCGTCAGATCCTTCACCGCATGCACGCCGCTGCTGATCGGCCCATAGAACTTGTCGACCTGGTCGATGGAAAGCACGGTATCGCTCATGCCGCCTCTCCTCTCCTGAACGGGATCGTCCGGTTCGCGCCGAAGCGCTCGCCACTGATGCGGTCGAACAGAAGCGCGCTTGCGCCGTCGACGGCGATAAATGCCTCCCCTTCGGCGGGACCGGGCGTGCCGGCCGGGCGCGAGACCAGGATTTCGCGGCCGCGCGCGGTGCGCACCAGCGTCACGGTCTTCTCGTTGAGCGGGGTCTCTGCCTCGACCGTCACCGGGAAGGCGCCGGCCGCCCCTTCCTCGACGAAGGACAGCGCTTCGGGCCGCAGACCGATCACGCAATCGCGGCCAACGGCCTCCCGCGGGGCATCCGGCAGATACACCTGCACGCCGGAAAGGCCGACCGAGACGCCGCGCCCGTCCCGGGCCGGCTTCACGTCAAGGAGGTTGATGGTCGGATCGCCGAAGAGCCGCGCGATCTCCATGTCCGCCGGCTCCCTGTAGATCTGCTCCGGCGTGCCGAGCTGGCAAAGGCGCCCCTCGTTCATCACCGCGATGCGGTCGCCGAGCGCCATCGCTTCCTTGTAGTCCTGGGTCACATAGATCACGGTGGCGCCGCGATCGGCTAAGAGCCGCGGCAGTTCCAGCCGCATCTCGAAGCGCAGCTTCGCATCGACATTGCGCAGCGGATCATCGAGGAGAAGCAGCGGCGGCGAGGCGACCAGCGCCCGGGCGAGCGCGGTGCGCTGCTTCTGGCCGTTGGAGAGCGCCTTCGGCCTGTGGCTCAGCACGTGATCGATCTTCAGAAGCCGCGCCACCTTCTCCACCCCGGCACGGATGGATCCTTGCGAGACCTTGCGCGCCTGAAGCGGGCTGGCGATGTTCTCGAACGCCGTCATGTGCGGGAAAAGGGCGAAATTCTGGAAGGCCATGCCGATGCCACGATACTCCGCGTCGACATCGGCCATGTCCTCGCCGCCGATGAGAACGCGCCCCTCGTCCGGGTCGATGACGCCGGCGATCAGGCGCAGAAGCACCGTCTTGCCGGCTCCGGAGGGGCCGAAGAGCACCAGCGTCCGCCCGTCGGCGACCGACAGGGTCAAATCGTCGAGCACGGTCTGGCCCTTGAAGCGCTTGACGATGTTCTTGAGTTCCAGGGTGGCCATGGCCGTCATCCTTTCACCGCGCCGAGGGACAGGCCTTCGACGAGATAACGTTGCGCGTAGAGGGCGAGCGCCAGCGTCGGTGCGATGGACAGCACGATCGCCGCGGCGATCTGCCCGTACTGGATGCCCGAGGCCGTGACGAAGGCGAGTGCGCCGACCGTCACCGGCTGCTTGTCGGCCGAGGCCAGCACCAGCGCGAAGACGAAATTGTTCCACGCGAAGATGAAGGCGAGCAACCCCGCGGCGGCGATGCCCGGCCCCGCGAGCGGCAGCGCGATCTTGCGGAAGGTGGCGAACCAGGAATGGCCGCCGATGCGGTAGGCATATTCGATGTCGGCGGAGATATCCTCGAAATAGCCGCGCACGATCCACAGGATGAGCGGCAGGCAGATGAGCTGGTAGACCCAGACGAGCCCGACATAGGTGTCGGCCAGCCCAATCTGCTGGAAGTAGATGGTCAGCGGCAGGACGACCAGCAGCGGCGGTGCGAAGCGGAAGGACAGAAGCGTAAAGGCGATGTCCTCCGAACCGCGGAACTTGTGCCGCGCGAAGGCGTAGGCCGCCGGCACGCCGAGGAGCAGCGCCAGCGCCACCGAGGACACCGACAGGATGACCGAGTTCCACAGGTTCCGCATGAAGGCGATGTCGAGCGTACCCGCCGCCGTTTCCAGCCTGCCGGTGATCAGCGCCTTGTAATTGGAAAGCGTCGGCTCGAAGACGACCGAGGGCGGGATCGACAGGATCGTCTCGTTCGTCTGGAAGGACATGAGAACGATCCAGACGATCGGGAACATGAAGAAAACGACGACCAGGGTCAGCGCGATGCCGCGCAGGAGCCGCTCGAGGATCGATGTGTGTTGCATGGCGCCGCCCTCCTCACGCCTCGCCGCGCGCCCGCTCGCGCAGGCGCAGCCAATTTTTGACGAAAATGTTGGAAAGGAAGAATGTGATCGCCCACAGGACGAGGAGCAGTGCCGCCGAACGGCCGACATTGGTCGACTGGAAGAAGTTCAGATAGGCCTCGACCTGGAAGACCGTCAGCTTGTTGCCGGGGCCGCCCTGGGTCATGGCGTAGATGATGTCGAACTGCTGGATGGAATCGAGCAGCCGGAAGAGTGTCGCCGTCAGAATGTAGGGCATCAGCATCGGCAGCGTGATGCGGAAGAAGACGAAGCTGCGCGGCACGCCGTCGAGCGCTGCGGCCTCGAAGGGCTGCGTGGGCAGGCTGCGCAGGCCGGCGAGCAGCAGGATCATCATGAAGGGCGTGTAGACCCAGATGTCGACTAGGACGACGGTGAAGAGCGCCGTCGAGGGCGAGGACGCCCAGCGGAAATCCTCCAGCCCCACGAGGGTGGCGAGATAGCTCAGGATGCCGAAGCCCGGATTGGTCATCAGTTTCCACATCAGCGCCGCAAGCGCCGGCGCCGTCATCAGCGGCATCAGCAGCATGATGGAAATGAAATTGTTGAGCGTGGTGCGCTTCTGCAAAAGCAGCGCGATCGCAAGCCCGAGCACCAGTTCCAGGATCACCGTCAGGCCGGCATAGATGAGCGAAATCTGGAGCGTGTTCCAGAAGGCAGGGTCGGAAAGGAAATCGACGTAGTTCTCGCCCCAGTTGAACTGCCGCGCCCAGGGCTGGCTCAACCGGTAGCGCTGGAGCGAATAGACGATCGCCGTGATGAACGGGATGAGGATGCCGATGCAGACCAGAAGGGCCGGCAGGCTGAGCACATAGGGCAGAACGCGCTTGCTGATGCGGAATCCCGATCCGGATCTGCGGACAGGGGCTGCGACGGACATTTCCAACTCCATGGTCGGGCGCAAAGGGCGGGTCTCTTTGCAGAAGAGGCCTGGAATCCGCGGCCGCCGGAAAGCGGCCGCGGACCAGCGTCATGTAAAGCCTTGCGGCCGGTCAGCCGAGGCCGGCATCCTTCAACTGCCGGTCGAGACTGGCCGCGAGTTGGTCGAGCCCTTCGTCCACGGGCACCTCGTTGGCCACCATGCGCTGCAGGGTCGCCGCCCACTCGGTGGTGAGATCGAAGAACAGCGGCTGCGGGGTGAACTTGATACTCGCGCCCGGCGCCGACACCTCGAACTGCTCGACATAGCCGGGATAGCTCTCGTTGAGCCGCTCGCGGAACATCTCGTCCTCCCAGACCGAGGCACGGACGGGATTGACGAAGTCCATCTCCCTTGCCCCGAACAGCGCGTGCTCGGGCCCTGACGCCCATTGCAGGAAGTTCCAGGTGGCATCCTTGTCACGCGAGAACTCGGACATGGCGAGCGACCAGATCCAGATGTTGGGCGTCGGCGCCTCGGCCTCCGGATTGGCCTTGAAGGGCGCATAGGCCAGCTTGCCGGCCATCTTGTTGTCGCCGCCGTTCATGAAGTAGCCGAGGATGTCGGCGTCGTAGATCATGGCCGATGCGCCGGCGCCGAGATCCGCGCCGACCTGATACCAGGTATAGGTGGACCAGTCCTTCGGCCCGCTCTCCTGGATCATCTTCACCCACTGGGCGTGGAAGGCCTTGGATTCGGGCGTGTTCATGGCCGCCGAAAGCTTGCCGTCGCCGGAGACGGCCAGGTCCTTCTGGCCGAAATTGGCGTAGGCCGACAGGAAGCCCGGATGGATCGTCGCCCAGGAGCGCGAACCGCGCACGCCGATGCCGTAGACACCGCCGCCCACCTCCTTGGTGAGCTTAGCCGCGACCTCCAGAAGTTCCTCCATGTTGGCCGGAACCTCAGCACCGACCTTCTCGAACATCTCCCGGTTGTAGGACAGGTTATTCTGTTCGAAGCCCCAGGGGATGCACCACTGCTTGGCATCGGCCGAGCCCAGTTCCCCGCCGGGCTGTCCGTTCCAGGCGCAGGAAGCGCGCACGCCCGGCAGCATGTCGTCCCAGGCGTAGTGCGGATTGGTCTTGGCGGGATCGTTGATCCACTCGTTCAAATCCGGGATCCAGCCCGCCGGACCGTAGGTCCAGGTCATGTAGGCGCCGGTCATGAACGCGTCGTATTCCGACGAGCGCGAAGACAGGGCCGCCGTCACCTTGTCGAAGTAGACGTCCTCCGGGAAGACGTCATATTCGACGTTCATCCCCGACATCTTCTTGAAGTTGTCGAGGTTGGCGATCATCGCATCGGCATAAGGGTGCTTGTTGAGCAAGAGCTTGACGGTCTTGCCCTGATGCGCCTTCCAGTCGAAATCCTGGGCGAGCGCGCGGGTCTGCGCCATGTTTAAAAGCGTGCCGGCGGTCGCCGCCGTGACACCCATAGCGCCCAGGCCCTTGATGAGCCCGCGGCGGTCCACCTGGCCGCGCAGGAATGCACCTACGAGGTCTTTCTCTTTTTCATACATATCGATGTCTCCTCCACTTTTCTGGGCAGTTGCCTTGCGGCGATCCGGCTACCCGACCGGGGTCTCCTCCACGAGCGTCCGCGCCGTTCGCTCGTCTGTGATCATTCCTTTCAGGTACCGGCTTTCGAGCACGGACCGGATGGCGCGGATTTTCACCTTGCCGCCGGCGACGGCGACGATCCTGCGGTCTTTCAGTTCCTCCCGCGAGAGCGCCAGTGCGCGGTCGGACAGCGCGGTCTCGACCGGGGCGCCGTTTTCATCGAAGAAATGGCCGAGCACCTCCCCTGCCCCGCCGTCGTGCTTGATCTCCTCGAGCTCGCCCTTCTCGAGCATACCCGTGGCCACCAGCGAGGCCTCGCGCTCGGCCGTTCCGATGCCGACGAGAAGCAGGCTGGCCGCCCTGGCGAGGTCCAGGACCTCGCCGACGCCCTTCTGGCCGAGAAGAATGGTTCGGTCCTCGACGGAATTGGCGAAAAAAGGCACCGGCATCACATAGGCCTCGGCTCCGGTGCGCTCGGCCAGGCGGTGGATGACGTCGTGCGGATTGGCGGCGAACTTGCGGGTCAGTCCGCCGAGAAGCGAGACGAATCTCGTCTTCCCGGCGGACGTTCTCGGGAGGAATTCCACGCAAGCGGCCAGCGTGCGCCCATGGCCGACGCCGATCAGCGTCTCCTCGCCGCGCTCGATCTCGCGCTTCAGAAACTGAGCGCCGGCCATGCCGAGCGCCTTGAGCGGCAGATCGTCGGCATCGAAATCGGGAACGACCTCGCAGTAGTCGAGCCCGTAACGGTCCGACAGCGCGTTCTCCAGCGCCACGCACTCGGAAACCTCGCCGTCGATATAGACCTTCACCAGCCCTTCCTGGTTGGCCCTGGTGATCAGGCGGTGCGCCTTGAGGCTGGTCAGGCCGAGCCGTTTGGCGACCTCCGCCTGGGTGAGCCCGCCGGCATAGTGCAGCCATGCCGCGCGTGCCGCCATGGAGGCGTCATTATCCCTGATCTGGCCGTCCCCGAACCCTGCCATCTGACCGCTTTGATATTTTTATCAGTTGATGAAAAATTTTTCACATCAGCACGAATTTGTCAAGAGCGTCTCCCGGCGCGCTGGGACGCCGAGGCAGTTTTTGGGGCGGAACCTTTGTGGCGGAAGAAGCATTGGAACGGAGACGGAGGACCCCGGACATGATCCCAGGAAACGAAGACAAGATCAGAGCGCGCGCCTACGAAATCTGGGAGCAGGAAGGCCGCCCTTCAGGCCGCGCCGAAGAGCACTGGGAAAAGGCGCGCCGCGAGATAGAAGACGGCCAGCCGGCTGCCGTTCCGGAACCGGGCGAAGGCGAAACCGAACCGCTGGCGCACGGTCTCGGCGATCCGGACGGCAGCGATGTCGCGCCCGGCCCGCAGGTCGGCGAAGCCGACGTCCCGCAGCCGCCGAAACGCACGCGCCGGACCACAAACCCGAAGACCGAGCAAACGCCCTCCCGAAAAAACAGGAAATAGCCGCCGCTGCCGCCGATGGTGTTACTCGGCCATCAGGACCGCCACCGGAATATCACTCCAGAGCACCGACAAGGGTGTTTGCCGGTCTTTGATCCTTGCCCCGGTCAGGCTCGTGAAGGGCTTGTCGGCCGGCAGATGCAGGCGGGTTTGCGAAAACGCCTCCGCCAGGCGCGACAAACCGTTTTCGCATGTGAGCCGGTGCACCAGCCGCGGCACGGCGACAACGATCCGGTGCCGCCCCTGCCTGCGCGCGAAAGCCAGCACCTGCCGTGCCCTGTCGCCGCTTACCTCGAGCGGCGCGTATCCGCCTTCGGCAAACAGCTCGGCACGTTCGCTCCGCAGGCGAAGCAGCTTCTCCAGCAGCCAGAGCTTGGGCACGCCCTCGCGCCAGCGTTCCATCGCCGCGCCGGCCGGCATGGCGCGCACCTCCTGCAGAAGGGTTTCCCGAAGCGCAAAGTCGACCGGCCGCCGGTTGTCCGGGTCGACCATGCTGAAATCCATCAGTTCGCATCTCTGATAGATGTCCGGCACACCCGGCAGCGTGAGCTTGAGCACCAGTTGCGAAAGGCTGTTGACGAGCCCGGCGGGCTCCAGCGCGGCGATGACCGCGCGCACATCCTCCAAAAGCGTCCGGCGCTCGGGCGAAAAGAGGTGCCGGACATAGGCCTCGACCGCCGCCTCGAAGGGCGCGTTGGGGTCGGTCCAGCTCGTGCGCTGCTTGGCCTCGCGCAGGGCCTTTGTCATGAAGGCGGCAAGCCGTTCCGACAGCGCCTGCAGCCCCGCTTCGTCATCCATCGGAAGGTCGGCGGGCCAGGCGCCGGCGAGCGCCTGGTAGAACAGCCATTCCGTCCCAGGGTCCGGCGCAGGCCCGTCCGGCAGCGCCTGACGCAACCCGGATGCTGCGTCGTGCCAGCGCGCGACGGCGGATGACCATTCCGAGGGCATCTCGCTCAGAACGGCAAGCCGCGCGCGTGCATCCTCGCCGCGCTTCGTGTCGTGCGTCGCTGTGGCGGAGAGACCGTGGGGCCCATCCGCCGCCCGCGCCTGCATCGCCCCATGAAAGGCCGCCGGCTCCATTCCGAAGGCGTCCGGCTCCGCGCCCACTTCGTTCAGGGCGACCAGACGGTTGTAACGATAGAAGACCGTATCCTCCATCGCCTTGGCCATGAGCGGGCCGGTCGTCTGCTGGAACCGCGCGATGAAGGTGCTCCGGGCCTTGGAACCGGCTGCCGGTTCGAGCAGCAGCGACGCCACGAAGGCGACAACCCGGTCATCCTCCACCGCACGACCGCGCTCGACCTGCGCGACGGCGTCCTCGATCAGGGCGCGGTCCTCGTCCGAGGGGCCGTCACGGTCGACATAGGTGCGATAGACAGGCAGAGCCGCGGCGAGTTCGACGATGGCCATCCGCAGCGCATCCGGGCCGAAGTCGCGGGTGGCGAGATGCTCCGCCGCGATCGTTTCGGCGAGGCGCACCAGTGCCGACAGTTCTCCGGCAAGATTGACGGTGAGCATACGCCGCTTGGCGATAAGCGCCTGCCGGGCAAAATCCGGATCGTCGCCCGTGAAGGCGGTCCAGCCCGCCGTCATCGCCTCGCGGCCGCGGGGATCGACCTGCAGCGCGGTGACGAGGCGCGCGAATTCGTAACCGGTGGTGCCCGCACACGCCCAGTCGCCACGCAGGGTCTCCCCTGGCCCCAGGATCTTCTCGACAAGCACGCAATCGAGCCCCGATGCGTTCTTCAGATCGGTGAGATACCCCTTCGGATCGGCGAGGCCGTCGATGTGGTCGATGCGCAGCCCGTCCACGATGCCTTCGCGCACGAGCCGGAGCGGCAGCTGATGGACATCGGCGAAAACCGCTGCATCCTCCACCCGCACGCCCACCAGATCGGCGATCTCGAAAAAGCGCCGGTAGGTCAGCGCCTCGCGCGCCAGCCGCCAGTAGGCCAGACGCCACGCTTGAGCTTCATGGAGTTGGTGCAGGCGGTCCTTGTCGGCATTGATCCGGGCGAGCAGTTCGTTCCAGTCGGCCTCCTCCCTCTCCGAACCCCAGGGAAGAGAACCGGGTGCAAGGGGCAGCGATAAGTCGTAGTAGCCGATGACGGGCTCGCCGGCCTCCGCATCGATCCGCACCTCCAGCTTGCCCTTCTTCAACGCCTCGCCATAAGGCTCGCCGAGGACCGGCAGGAGCAGCCTCGGCGCTTCCCAATCGATATCGAAGTGATGCGCGTAGGCGCTGTCCCGGCCATGCTTCAGCACATCGCGCCACCAGGGATTGGCGGTGGATACGGCCATGTGGTTGGGGACGATGTCGAGGATGAGCCCCAGGCCGTTCTCCTTCAGCGCCTCAGCGAGACGCGCAAAGCCCTCTTCGCCGCCGAGTGCGGGATCGAGCGCCTGGTGGTCGGCCACGTCATAGCCGTGGGTGGAGCCTGGCGCGGCGGTGAAGATCGGCGACGCATAGAGGTGGCTGACGCCGAGTTCTGCCAGATAGGGGATGATTTCCGCCGCCCGCTCGAAAGTCATGCCGTCGCGGAACTGCAGCCGGTAGGTCGCGCGGGGGAAGCTCATGGGGTGCGCGGCCTTTCTTCCGCGATGGCACGAAGCACGGCGCGCGGCATCGGTGCCTCCTCGATTTCCTCCAGGGACACGGGAAGCTTCCGGCGCCAGTTGGGATGTTCGTTGACGGTGCCGGGAATGTTCGGCTGCTCGGCAAGCCCGAGGAGATCCTCCATCTGCACGGCGAAGAGCCGCGCGGGAGTGCTGGCGACAAGCCGGTGGATGCCGGCCACGACCGTCTCGTCGAATTCGTCCTGCGCCTCGATGCCCAGGGCGCGCAGCAGGGCCCGGGCCTGTCCCTTCTCCACCAAACGCTTCGCACGCTCCTTGCGTGCGGCGACCGGTTCGAAAAGCCCGATCCGCGCGCGCGTGTCGATATCGCTGCACGTCCACCAGCCGGCAAGCGTCGGCGTGTCGTGGCTGCCTACGCAGGCGAGCGCGGAGCGCGGCCACTTCTCCGGCAGAACGAAATCCTGGCCCTCGTGCTCGAAATAGAAGACGCGATAGCCGAGCAGGCCAGCACGGTCCATCGCCGCGCGGAATCCGCGTGGCACCACGCCCAGATCCTCACCGATAATGATCACGCCGGCACGCTGGGAGACCGCCGCGAGGGTACGGACCATCTCCTCCATCGGATAGAGCACATAGGCCCCCTCTCCCGCCGAAAAACCTTCCGGGATCCAGAAGAGCCGGTAAAGGCTCATGGCATGGTCGATGCGCAGCGCGCCGGCGTGGCGCAGGATGGTTTGGTAGGAGCGGCGAAGGGGCTTGAAATCGCGCGCGGCGATCTCCGCCGGCGAGAGTGGCGCCAGCCCCCAGCGCTGACCGTTCGGGTTGAACATGTCCGGGGGCGCGCCGATCTCGGCGCCGGCGATCGTCAGCGTCGGGTCGCTCCAGGTGGCCGCGCCGTCGGGCGCGGTGCCGACCGCAAGATCGAGATAGAGGCCGATGCGCATGCCCGCGTCCAGCAGGCGCGCGGCCGCATCGCCGAGTTGCCGGTCGGCGACCCGCTGCAGCCAGACCATGAAATCGATCTCGTCCGCGTGCGCGCGGGCGAACTCTTCGACGGCCTCGCCCTCGGAGTCGTGCAATTCGTCGGGCCAGGAGCGCCAGCCGGCCCCGAAGCCGCGCTCCGCCATCTTTCGGCTGATCGCCTCGAAAAGGGCAAATCGGCGGAGTGCTGCGCCGCCTTCTTCCCGGAAAGCGGCAAAGCCCTTGTCGCCGTCAGCGCCTGTGCGCTGATAGATACGGCGAAGGGCTGTCAGCTTGTGACGGGCCACGGCACCGTAGTCGACGAGTTCGCCCTCATGGAGGGCGGAGAACGCCGCCTCGTCTCTATCCTGCCGAGGCTCGAAACCGTCGACCCGATCAACGGCGATATAGAGCGGGTTCAGGAAATTGCGGTCGCTCGGCGAAAAGGGGCTCGCCCTCTCCGGGTCGGCGAGAAAAAGCGCATGCAACGGATTGACGCCCAGGAAATCCGCACCCTTCCGCGCCGCCATCTCGCCCAGCCGGGCAATATCCTCGAAATCGCCAATACCCCAGTTCCTGTCCGAGCGCAGGCTGTAGAGCTGGCAGGTGATGCCCCATGCTCTGCCTCTTTTCAGGAAATCCGGGATGAAGCAGGCTGCATCCTTCGGCGCCTTCGGCGCGGGCGGCCATCGCCCCGGTGGCGGGGGCGGATTATCCTCCCCCTCACCGCCCAGAATCCGCACAAGCGCCCTGACCGCCTCCTCGGAGGCTTGCGCCGTCGTGCCGTCGAGCGCGCGGTAGGTGCGCACGATGCCATGGGCGGCGGCCAGCCGGTCGAGGCTATCCCTCATTGCCCGGCTCCCGATGCGAAAATGACGCCGCGCGGTGGAAGCCGCCCTTCCTGAAGCGCGGCAAGAAGGCCGTCACGGCTTTCATAGACCAGTTCCAGCCCGTCGGTTTGCTCGTCGACTGCGGCTTCATCCGTGCCGAAGTTTGCAGCCAGGAGAAGCGGGCCGCGATCCGTCGTCCAGCACACCAGGAACGCCCCCTGGCTCAGCCGTTGCGCCTGACCTTGCATCGATCGCATACCCGGCAGAAGCGGCACGACATGGCTCCGGCGCGTCTCGAGGAGCCGGCGGAAGAGCGCCAGCCGGCGTTGGCCCGCCTCGGTCTTGGCGCGATCCCAATCGAGAGCGGAGTCCTCGAAGGTGGACAGCGCATTCGGGTCGGGAATGCGCTCGGCATTCTCCTTACTGAAATGGCTGAAGGAGGCGAATTCGCGGCGCCTCCCCTCACGCACCGCCTTGGCCAGTTCGCCATGGAAATCGGTGAAGAAGAGAAACGGGTTCGTCTCGCCATATTCCTCGCCCATGAAGACGAGCGGTATCTGCGGGTTGAGCAGGAGGACGGCGGTGAGCAGCTCGACGGTTTCCTCGTCCGCCATGGTGGTGAGCCGCTCGCCGAAGGCGCGGTTGCCGATCTGGTCGTGGTTCTGCAGGAAGTCGACGAAGGCGACGGGCGGCTGATCCGTGCTGGGCTCGCCGCGCGGTTGGCCTTCACGGGGCGCGTAGGGCTCGCCCTGATAGCAGAAGCCCTCGGCCAGGGCACGTGCCAGATGCCCGACCGCGTCGTCCGCAAAGCCCGCATAATAGCCGGCGTCCTCGCCCGTCGCGATGCAGTGGGCGGCGTGATGGAAATCGTCATTCCATTCGGCCGTGAAAAGCTTCGGACGGTTTTCCTCGTCATAGGGATGGAGGCCGACGATATTGCGCTCGTCTTCCGTCATCAGGTGGATTGCGCGATCGCCCAAGCGTTCGCGGACCCGCCGCGCCATTTCCTCCAGGATCGGCATCTCGCTTTGATCCTCGATCTGGTCGATGGCGTCGAAGCGCAGGCCGTCGAAGCGAAATTCCTCGAGCCAGTAGATCGGGTTGTCGAGGAAGAAATCGCGCACCGCCGGTTCCTCGAAGCGGATCGCCGGCCCCCAGGGCGTCTGGCGTTCGGGGTCGAAGAAGTCGGGCGCATAGGCGCTGAGATAATTCCCGTCCGGCCCGAAATGGTTGTAGACCACGTCGAGGATCATCATCAGCCCGCGCTCATGGGCGGCGTCGACCAGGTGCTTCAGCCCGGAAACGCCGCCATAGGCGGCATGTGGGCAATAGGGCAGGACGCCGTCATAGCCCCAGCCCCGATTGCCGGAGAACTCCGCAACGGGCATGATCTCGATCGCCGTGAAGCCGGTCTCGGCCAGGTGGTCGAGCTTGCGGAGGATGCCCTCAAAGCCTCCGGGCGAGGCGAAAGTGCCCGGGTGGAGTTCATAGACCACCGCCTCGTGCCAGGGGCGCCCCTTCCAGCCGGGCATCTTCCAGTCGTAGTGCGGACTAACCAGCAGGCTCGGCCCGTGCACGCCGGACACCTGTGCGCGCGAGGCGGGATCCGGTACCGCCACGCCGTCGGGCAGGACAAACTGATACTGTGTTCCCTCGGCCAGATCGTCGACACGAAGCGCGAACCAGCCGTCGGCGCGGCGCTCCATCTCCCGCTCGTCTTTCTGGCCGGTTCTCAGCTTCAGCCGGTCGAGCGCAGGCGCCCAAAGGCGGAAAACCGCGGAGCCGTCATCGTTGAGCCGGGCTCCCCAACGATATTCGGACTGCTGAAGCGTCATCGTCCGCGCCCTTCCAGAATGGTCATGGAACGCTCGGCCAGTTGAATGCTGCCCGGCGTGCGAATGGCATCCCAGACCGGCCACTGGCCGGTTTCGGTGCGCATGATCACCTGCCACCCCGGCACACCCAGTTCACGGGGCAGGTGAAATTCCGTCGGCTCGGGAGAGGCGTTCAGCAAGATCAGCAGGCATGCCCGGCGCTCGTCGCAATGCATCAGGCCGAAGCTCCTCAGGCCCGGATCCTGCCAATCCTCGTCGCTCATCCGCTCGCCGGACGGACGGAGCCATGTGACGTCGAGGAAACCGCCGTTGACCGGCCGTCCGTGCAGAAAATACTTACCGCTCAGGTGTGAGCTCGACCGGCGATAGGTGATCATCCGCCGCACGAAATGCAAGAACGCCTCGTCTTCGGCCGCAATGTCCTCCCACGGCAGCCAGTTCATCTCGTTGTCCTGGCAATAGGCGTTGTTGTTGCCGTGCTGCGTGCGACCCACCTCGTCTCCCATCAGGATCATCGGCGTGCCTTGCGACAGAAGCAGGGTAGCGATGGCGTTGCGCCGCATCTTGGCCCTCAGAGCGCGGATCTCGGGGTCCTCCGTCGGCCCTTCCTCGCCGCAATTCCAGCTGCGGTTGTCGCCGTGGCCGTCGCGATTGTCCTCTTGGTTCGCCTCGTTGTGGCGTTCGTTGTAGGCGTAGAGGTCGGCAAGCGTGAAGCCGTCATGGGCGGTGACGAGGTTGATGCTCGCCCATGGGCGGCGCCCACGCCGGTCGAACATGGCGGCAGAGCCGAGCAATCCGCTCGAAAGGTCGGGCGCTATGTGCTCATCGCCGCGCCAGAAAGAGCGGATCCAATCGCGGCAGGCGCCGTTCCATTCCGCCCAGCCGGGCGGAAAGTTGCCGAGCTGGTATCCGTCCGGGCCGAGATCCCAGGGTTCCGCGATCAGCTTCACCCGCGAAAGAACGGGATCCTGACGCACCGTGTCGAAGAAGACCGACGACGGCTCGAAGCTGTCCCTTTCGCGCCCAAGCGCGGTGGCGAGATCGAAGCGGAATCCGTCGACATGGCATTCCTCGACCCAGTAGCGCAGCGAATCCATGACCATCTGTAGGACGCGCGGGTGCTTCAGGTTCAACGTGTTGCCGCAGCCGGTGGTGTCGAAATAGTAACGCCGGTCGTCGCCGAGGATGTAGTAGCTGGCATTGTCGAGACCGCGGAAGGAAAGGGTCGGCCCCATCTCATTGCCTTCCGCCGTGTGGTTGTAGACAACGTCGAGGATCACCTCGATCCCGGCTTCGTGCAGCTTGCGCACCATGCGCTTGAATTCGTGCACGCCGCCGCCCGGCGAGGTGTAGCGGGGCGCCGTGGCGAAAAAGCCGATCGTATTGTAGCCCCAGTAGTTTGAGAGGCGTTTTTCGACGAGATAACGATCGTCGAAGAAGGCCTGGACCGGCATGAGCTCGACGGCCGTGACGCCCAGCTTGACCAGGTGATCGATGACGCGCGAGTCGGCCAGCCCCCCGAAGGTGCCGCGCAGCTGATCCGGCACTTTCGGGTGCAGGGCGGTCATGCCCTTCACATGGGCTTCGTAGATCACCGTATTGTCCCAGGACGTCTGCGGGCGCACATCGTCCCCCCAGGTGGTGGCGGTGTCGGTGACGACGCATTTCGGCATGACGAAGGCGGAGTCGCGCCGATCCATGGAAAGGTCCTGGCGCGATGACCCGACACGGTAGCCGAAACAGGCATCGTGCCAGCGCAAATCCCCCAGAAGCAGCTTCGCGTAGGGGTCGATCAGGAGCTTGTTCGGGTTGAAGCGATGCCCCCTGCCGGGCTCGTAGGGACCGTAAGCGCGCAGGCCGTAGACCTGGCCCGGCCGCAAATCGGGGAAATAGCCGTGCCAGACCTCATGGGTATATTCCGGCAGAGCGACGCGCTTGAGCTCGCGCTTTCCCTTGGCGTCGAAAAGGCAAAGCTCGATCTTCTCCGCGTTGGCCGAGAAGACGGCGACGTTCACCCCCGCTCCGTCCCAGGTGGTGCCGAGAGGATATGGAAGGCCATTGCGGACACGCACACCGTCTTCCTTTGCTTATTGCTCCCAGCCCAGCACCACGGCGCCAAGCGGCGGCAGCCTGAGGGACGCCGAGGCGGGGCGGCCGTGCCAGGGTTCTTCCACGGCATTCACCACGCCGTTCATGAACCCCGAACCGCCGTAGCGGGCATCGTCGCTGTTGAGGAGCTCGCGCCACCGCCCCGCCCACGGCAGGCCGATCCGATAGTCCTCCCGCACGAGGGGGGTGAAATTGAAGGCGACGAGAATGGGCGCAGTTGTGCCTGATCCTTTGCGCAAATAAACGAACACGCTCAGATCCGGATTGGAGGCGTCGATCCATTCGAACCCTTCGACGTCGCAGTCAAACTCGTGCAGCGCCCTTTGGTTCCGGTAGAGCGCGTTCAGGTCGCGCAGCAGATCGCGCACGCCGCGATGCATCGGATCGTCGAGGTGGTGCCACTCGAGCTGCCAGTCGTGGTTCCATTCGCGCTCCTGCGCGAACTCGCCGCCCATGAACAGGAGCTTCTTGCCCGGATGGGTCCACATGAAGGAAAAATAGGCGCGCAGATTGGCGAATTTCTGCCACCGGTCGCCGGGCATGCGGCCGATGAGCGAACCCTTGCCGTAGACCACCTCGTCATGGCTCAAGGGCAGGATGAAGTTTTCCGAGAAGGCATAGTGGAGGCCGAAGGTGATCTGGTCGTGGTGGTGGCGCCGGTGGATCGGGTCGAGGCCGATATAGTCCAGCGTGTCGTGCATCCACCCCATGTTCCACTTGAAGCCGAAGCCGAGCCCTCCCGCATAGACGGGCCGGGAAACGCCTGGAAAGGCCGTCGATTCCTCGGCCACTGACGTTGCGCCGGGATGATTGGAGAAGAGCTCGATGTTTGTATCGCGCAGGAAGGCGATCGCCTCGAGATTCTCGTTGCCGCCGTGGATGTTCGGCTCCCAGTCGCCCGGCTCGCGGCTGTAGTCGAGGTAGAGCATCGAGGCGACGGCATCCACGCGCAGTGCGTCGAGGTGATACTGGTCGAGCCAGAAAAGGGCGTTGGCCGTGAGGAAGTTGGCCACCTCGCGGCGGCCGAAATTGTAGATCAGCGTGTTCCAGTCGCGATGAAAGCCCTTGCGCGGGTCGGAATGCTCGTAAAGCGCGGTGCCGTCGAAATCGACCAGCCCATGGGCGTCGGAGGGGAAATGCGCCGGCACCCAGTCGATGATCACCCCCAGCCCTTCCCTGTGGCAACGGTCGACGAAGCGGGCGAAGCCATCCGGATCGCCGAAGCGGCTGGTGGGCGCGAAAAGGCCGATCGGCTGATAGCCCCACGAACCGGAGAAGGGATGTTCGCTCACCGGCATGCATTCGATGTGGGTGAAGCCGAGATCCTTCACGTAGGGGACGAGCTGATCGGCCAGTTCGTCATAAGAGAGATAGGCGCCGTCATCGTGCCTGCGCCACGAGCCGAGGTGGACTTCGTAGATGGAAATGGGCGCGCTGCGGTCGTTGCGCGCCGCGCGCTCCCGCATCCAGTCCGCGTCCTCCCATTGGCGGGCGGGCAGCCCGTGCACCACCGAAGCGTTGGCCGGCGGCACCTCGCTTCTGAAGCCCACCGGATCGGCCTTTGCGGGAAGGATCTGCCCATGGGCGCCGATGATCTCGTACTTGTAGACCTCGCCGGGTCCGACCTGCGGGATGAAGATCTCCCACACGCCGATCCCGAAATGGCGGCGCATGGGATGGCGCCGGCCGTCCCAGAAATTGAAGTTGCCGACCACGCTGACGCGGCTGGCATTCGGCGCCCAGACGGCGAAGCGCGTCCCCGCCACGCCGTCGCAGGTCATCGGGTGCGCGCCCATTTTCGCATAGAGCCGCATATGGCGGCCCTCGCCTAAGAGATGACGGTCGAGATCGCCGAAGGTGCTGGGAAAGCGGTAGGCGTCCTCCTCCTCCCACACGTCACCGCCGCGGGAAAAGCGCAGCTTGTAGCGCGGCACAGATTTGTCCTTCGACAGCAGCCCCTCGAAGAAGCCGCGCGCGTGACGCCGCAGCAGCTTGGCGAGGGTTTTGCCGGTTTCGGGGTCGAAGGCCTCGGCGCTCTCCGCCTCGGGGCGCAGCACGCGCAGAACGGTGCCGGCGGAACTTGCGTGCGGCCCGAGGACGGCGAACGGATCGCCGTGCCGCCCGGCCACGAGCGCCGCGATCGCGTGGGGATCGTCCAGGCGCCAGGATTCCGCCGCGTGCGCCGGAGAGGTCATGCCGCGCCTCCCTCGATCAGGTCGAGCATGCCCTGGATCGGGATACCCACCCAGTCCGGGCGGTTGGAAAGCTCGTAATTGATTTCGTAAAAGCCCTTCTGCAACAGGAAGAGATCGAGAAGCGCCTGCCTCGCGTCCGCTTCCTCTGGCAGATTGCGGGCACCTTCGGTGGCAGGGAAATAGCCCGCCAGAAACTCGCTTGTCATGCGGTCGCGCCAGTGCCGCGCGAGCGAGGCGCTGTCTCGCGCCTGGTCGGGCAGGCGCGAGGCGACCTGCCGGACCGCCGCCCATGCTGCATAATCGAACGAGCGCAGCATCCCGGCGACATCGCGCAGCGGCGAGTTCTTGGCACAGCGCTCGGCCAGCGTGCGCCGGGGTTCGCCCTCGAAATCGATGATGAAGAGATCCTGCTCGGAAACGAGCACCTGGCCCAGATGATAATCCCCGTGGATCCGGGATTTCATGCCCGACGGTGCGATTCCGGCCACGGCCTCCAGCCGGCGGTCGATTGCGGGACCGAGCGCGCTGAGACGCTCGGCCATCTCTTTCGCAGCGGGCGCCAGGCCGGCGCTC